>NZ_JBFUCB010000192.1:0-9625 GCF_056405435.1 Rhizobacter sp. P1_G5
CCTGGTGACGTACCCATTGACGACCACGATGCTCGGTGTCCCGGGGGCGAAGACCGTGCGCGGCTACTCGTTCTTCGGCGACTCGTTCGTCTACGTCCTCTTCGACGACAGGACCGACGCGTACTGGGCACGCTCACGGGTGGTGGAGTACCTCAACCAGGTCCAGGGCAAGCTGCCACCCGGTGCGACCGCGGCCCTCGGGCCCGACGCCACCGGCGTGGGCTGGATCTACGAGTACGCGCTCGTCGACCGGACGGGAAGGAACGACCTCGGGCAGCTGCGCGCGCTGAACGACTGGTTCCTGAAGTTCGAGTTGAAGACGGTCCCCGACGTGGCCGAGGTGGCGAGCCTCGGCGGCATGGTCAGGCAGTACCAGGTGGTGCTGGATCCGGATCGAATGCGGGGATTCGGTGTCACCCAGGCGATGGTGACGGACGCCCTGAAGAACGCCAATCAGGCGTCGGGCGGCTCGGTCGTCGAGATGGCCGAGGCCGAATACATGGTGCGCTCGCGCGGCTTCCTGAGGTCCCTCGACGACTTCCGTGCCATTCCATTGGCGGTGTCGACTGCAACGCCTGTCCTCCTGCGCGACGTGGCGACCGTCCAGGTCGGGCCGGAGATGCGCCGCGGCATCGCCGAACTCGACGGCGAAGGTGAAGTGGCGGGTGGCGTCATCGTGATGCGTTCCGGCAAGAACGCGCGCACGACCATCGAGGCGGTGAAGGCCAGGCTCGCTGCGCTCAAGCCGAGCCTGCCTGCCGGCGTGGAAGTGGTCGAGACCTATGATCGCTCCCAGCTCATCGACGGGGCTGTCGAGAACCTGGGTTCCAAGCTCGTCGAAGAGTTCATCGTCGTGGCCGTCGTGTGCGCCATCTTCCTGTTCCATCTGCGTTCGGCCCTGGTGGCCGTGGTCGCGCTTCCCGTCGGCATCCTCGCGGCCTTCGTCACGATGCACTGGCAGGGCGTCAGCGCGAACATCCTGTCGCTGGGCGGCATTGCCGTCGCCATCGGCGCGATGACGGACGCTTCGGTGGTGATGGTCGAGAACATGGCCAAGCACATCGAGGCGTTCGAAGCGCGGCACGGCCGGGCGTCGACGGTGACCGAGCGATGGGCGCTCGTGGTCGACTCGTGCGTGGAAGTGGGGCCGGCGCTCTTCTTCTCGCTGCTGGTCATCGCGCTCTCGTTCGTCCCGGTGTTCGCACTCGAGGCGCAAGAGGGGCGCCTGTTCTCGCCGCTGGCGTTCACGAAGACCTGCGCCATGGCTGCGGCCGCGGGTCTCTCCGTCACGCTCGTGCCGGTCCTGATGGGCTACCTGGTTCGCGGCCGCATTCCGGACGAGGCCGCCAACCCCGTGAACCGCTTGCTCATCGCCCTCTATCGGCCGGTGCTCGACACCGTGCTGCGCTTCCCGAAGGCGACGCTGCTGGTCGCTGCGGGCCTGCTCGCCTTGACCGCGGTGCCGGTGCTGCGGCTGGGAGGCGAGTTCATGCCCGCGCTCGACGAAGGCGACCTGCTGTACATGCCGTCGGCGCTGCCCGGACTGTCCGTGTCGAAGGCGGTGCAACTGCTCCAGCAGACCGACCGGCTCATCAAGACGGTGCCCGAGGTCGAGCGCGTGTTCGGAAAGGCGGGGCGCGCGGACACGGCGACGGATCCGGCACCGCTGGAGATGTTCGAGACCACCATCCGCTTCAAGCCGCGCGATCAATGGCGAGCGGGCATGACACCGGACAAGCTGGTGGAGGAACTCGACCGCGTGGTCAAGGTGCCCGGCCTCTCGAACATCTGGGTTCCCCCGATCCGCAACCGCATCGACATGCTGGCGACCGGCATCAAGAGTCCCGTGGGCATCAAGGTCGCCGGCGCGGACCTGGCCGTCATCGACGGCCTGGCGACGCAGATCGAGGCGGCCGTGAAGGGCGTGCCCGGCGTGTCGTCGGCGTTGGCGGAGCGCTTGACCGGAGGCAGGTACATCGACGTGGAGGTGGACCGCCTGGCCGCGGCGCGCCACGGCCTGTCGGTGGCCGACGTGCAGGCGGTGGTGTCGACGGCCATCGGCGGAGAGAACGTCGGCGAGGTTGTCCAGGGGCGTGAGAGGTATCCCGTGAACGTGCGCTATCCGCGCGAGCTTCGCGACTCGTTGGAGCGCTTGCGGGCGTTGCCGTTCGTGACCGGGAAGGGCGCCACCGTGCTGCTGCAGGACGTGGCACGCGTCGCCATCGAAGAAGGGCCTCCCATGCTGCGCAGCGAGAACGCCCGGCTCTCGGGCTGGGTCTACGTCGACGTGCGGGGCCGGGACCTGCGCTCGGTCGTGAACGACATGCAGGCTGCGGTGGCCCGGAAGGTGGCGATGCCGGCCGGCTACGCCGTGTCATGGTCCGGACAGTTCGAGTACCTGGAGCGCGCAACGCAACGGCTGAAGATCGTCGTGCCGATCACGATCGCAGTCATCTTCGTGTTGCTGTACCTGTTGTTCCGCTCGTTCGCGGATGCGGCGCTCGTGATGGCGGCGGTGCCGTTCTCGCTGGTGGGAGGCTTCTGGCTCATCTGGGCGCTGGGCCATTCCGTCTCCGTGGCCACGGCAGTGGGGTTCATCGCGTTGGCCGGCGTCGCAGCGGAGTTCGGCGTCGTGATGCTCATCTACCTGAAGAACGCGCATGCGCGGCGTATCGCTGCCGGCGAACCGGACAACGAAGCAACGCTGCTGGCGGCCGTCCGCGAGGGCGCGGTGCTGCGTGTACGGCCGAAGGCAATGACCGTCGCCGTTGTCATGGCGGGCCTGTTGCCCATCCTGTCCGGCAGCGGTACCGGCTCCGAGGTCATGACCCGAATCGCCGCGCCGATGGTGGGCGGCATGGTGACCGCGCCGCTGCTCAGCATGCTCGTGATTCCGGCGGCCTGGTACCTGCTGCGCCGGCGGCGGTCTGCTCCTCACGCGAACGGCGGCATCCGGTCGAGCAGCTTGTCGAGCGTGATCGGGTAGTCGCGCACGCGCACGCCGGTGGCGTTGCAGATCGCATTCGCGATCGCCGCGCCGACACCGCACAGGCCGAGTTCCCCGACCCCCTTGGCCTTCATCGGTGACGAGATCGGGTCGGTCTCGTCCAGGAAGATCACGTCCTGGTGCGGAATGTCGGCGTGCACCGGCACCTCGTAGCCGGCCAGGTCGTGGTTGACGAAGAAGCCGCGGCGCTTGTCCACCGCGAGCTCCTCCATCAGCGCCGCACCCACGCCCATCGTCATCGCGCCGATGACCTGGCTGCGCGCCGAGATCGGGTTCAGGATGCGCCCGGCCGCGCACACCGCAAGCATCCGCCGCACCCGGGTCTCGGCCGTCGCCGCGTCGACGGCCACGTCGATGAAGTGCGCCGCGAACGTCGACTGCTGGTACTTCTTGTCCAGGTCGCCGTACTCGATGGCATCTTCGGCCGCGAGCCCCTGGGGCCCCGCCGCCTCGCCCAGCGGCACGCTGCGCCCCGCCGTGCGCACGGTCCCGTCGACGAACACCGCATCGGCGGCCGGCATGCCGAGCTTCTTCGCCACCGCCTCGCGCAGCTTCACGCAGGCCGCATACACACCGGCGGTCGAGTTGTTGCCACCCCACTGGCCACCGGAGCCGGCCGACACCGGGTGCAGCGAATCCCCGAGGCGCACCTGCACGCTGGCCAGCGGTACGCCCATCATCTCCGCCGCCGTCTGCGCAATGATGGTGTACGAGCCGGTGCCGATGTCGGTCATGTCGGTCTCCACCGTCACGATGCCGCGGTGGTCGATCCGCACCCGGGCGCCGGATTTCGTCAGCAGGTTGTTCCGAAAGCCGGCCGCCATGCCCATGCCCATCAGCCAGCGGCCCTCGCGCCGCTGCGCGGGCTGCGCGCTGCGGCGTTCCCAGCCGAAGCGCTCGGCCCCCAGGCGCAGGCACTGCACCAGGTTCCGCTGCGAATACGGGCGAGCGGGCTTCTCCGGATCCACCTGCGTGTCGTTGACGATGCGCAACGCCACCGGGTCCATGCCGAGCTTCTCGGCCATCTCGTCGATGGCGATCTCCAGGGCCATCAGGCCGGGCGCCTCGCCCGGGGCACGCATCGCATTGCCTTCCGGCAGGTCGAGCACGGCCAGGCGCGTGGTGGTCAGGCGATTGGCCCCGGCATACAGCAGGCGCGTCTGGTTGACGGCCGTCTCCGCCTGGCCGCCGGGGAGGTCGCCCGACCAGCCCTCGTGCGCGATGGCGGTGATCCTGCCGTCGGGCAGCGCGCCGATGCGGATGCGCTGGATGGTGGCGGGCCGGTGCGTGGTGTTGTTGATCATCAGCGGCCGCTGCAGTGCGACCTTCACCGGCCGGCGCACCGCGCGCGCGCCGAGCGCGGCCAGCACCGCGTCGGCGCGCACGAAGAGCTTTCCGCCGAAGCCGCCGCCGATGAACGGCGACACCAGGCGCACGTTGTCCTTGGGGATCCCGAGCGTCTTCGCGAGATCGCCGACGCTCCAGGCAATCATCTGGTTCGAGGTCCAGACGGTGAGCTTGTCGCCGCGCCACAGGGCGGTGGACGCATGCGGTTCCATCATCGCGTGCGATTGGTCGGGTGTGGTGTACGTGGCGTCGAGCTGCGCCGGCGCGGCGGCATAGGCGCCATCGAAGTCGCCGACCTTGGATTGCGCAGGCCCACCGAACGCCGTCGGCTTCGGCATCGGTGCCCCGGCCTTCTCCGCGGACAGGTCGTACTTGCCTGCCGCCGGCGTGTAGCGGATGCGCACCCGCTGCGCGGCGGCACGCGCCTGCTCGAAGGTTGTCGCCACCACCAGCGCGACCGCCTGGTGGTAGTGGTCGATGTCCGGCCCGCCCAGCAACTTGGCGGTGTTGAACGAGCCCTTGCCGAGCTTGCCGGCGTTGCGCGCCGTGACGATCGCCAGCACACCGGGTGCCGCGCGCGCGGCGCGCAGGTCCATCGACGCGATCCGTCCCTTGGCGATGCCGGCACCGACGACGCAGCCGTACACCGCATCGGGTGCCGCGTCGTGGCGTTCATAGGCATAGGGGGCGGTACCGGTCGTCTTCAACGGGCCGTCGATGCGTGGCGTCGGCTGTCCGACGACCTTGAGCTGGTCGATCGGGTTGGTGGTCGCGGGGGTGTCGAATTTCATGAGCCTTCCCTTGTGTCAGGAGGTTCTGGCCTGGGCCAGCACCGCGGCGAGCGTGCGCTCTGCCAGCACCACCTTGAATGCGTTGTCGTGCGTCGGCCTGGCGTCGGCCAGCAGCCGTGCGGTGGCGGCCTTTGCGCCCTGCGGCAGGGCGGCGTCGGCCGCGGCATCGCGCCAGGGCTTGTGGGCGACGCCGCCGAGCGCGACGCGCCCGGCGCCGWCGCGCTGGATCACCGCGGCCACCGAGACCAGCGCGAAGGCGTAGGACGCCCGATCGCGCACCTTGCGGTACAGGTGCGTGCCGCCGAGCGGCGGGGGCAGCGTCACCGCGGTGATCAGTTCGTTGCGCTCCAGCGTGGTGTCGATGTGCGGCGTGTTGCCCGGCAGGCGGTGGAAATCGGCGATCGGAATCACCCGGGTGCGCCCGTCGGGCCGCACCGTTTCGATGCCGGCGTCCAGCAACCGCATCGCCACCGCCATGTCGCTCGGGTGGGTGGCGATGCAGGCCTCGCTGCCGCCGACCACCGCGAGCGATCTGCTGAAGCCGCCGATCGCGCTGCAACCGCTGCCCGGCTGSCGCTTGTTGCAGGSCTGGTCGGTGTCGTAGAAGTAMGGGCARCGSGTGCGCTGCAGCAGGTTGCCGGCGGTGGTSGCSYKGTTGCGSAGCTGGCCCGAGGCACCCGACAGCAAGGCSCGYGACAGCACGCCGTAGTCGCGSCGCACGCGYTCGTCKGWGGCSAGCGCSGTGTTGCGMACCAKCGCGCCSAYRCGCAGGCCGCCSTCGGKSGTYGSCTCRATCTTGTCCAGSSCCAGGCCGTTCACGTCGACCAGGTGCRCMGGCGMYTCGATCTGCARYTTCATCARRTCSAGCAGGTTGGTGCCGCCGGCAATGAACTTCGCGCCGGGGTGGCGTTCGACGGCGGCCGCCGCCTCGGCCGGCGCGGTGGCGCGCTCATAGGTGAAGGGGTTCATGTGCGCACCCCCGCGACCTCGGAGATCGCCTCGACGATGTTGGAGTACGCGCCGCACCGGCAAATATTGCCGCTCATCCGTTCGCGCAACTCCTCGGCCGACAACAGCGGCCGCTCGGACAGGCTGGCACTCACGTGGCTCGGCACGCCGCGGCGCAGCTCGTCGAGTGCGCCGACCGCCGAGCAGATCTGTCCGGGCGTGCAGTAGCCGCATTGGTAGCCGTCGTGCTTGATGAAGGCGGCCTGCAGCGGATGCAGCTGGGTGGGCGTGCCCAGCCCCTCGATCGTGGTGACCTTGGCGCCCTGGTGCATCACCGCCAGCGTCAGGCACGAGTTGATGCGCTCGCCGTCGACCAGCACGGTGCAGGCGCCGCACTGGCCGTGATCGCATCCCTTCTTGGTGCCGGTCAGGTGCAGATGCTCGCGCAGCGTGTCGAGCAGGCTGGTGCGGTTGTCGAGCGCCAGCGTGTGTGGCGTGCCGTTGACCTCGAGCGTGACGCTCGAACTCGGCACCGAGGTGGCGGGGTTCGCCTGCGGCGCGGGTGCATCGGCGGCTGGCGCGCCGTGGACCGGCGCGCTGACCGCGGCCGCCGACGCGGCGCCCACGATCAGCACGTCGCGGCGTGAAATTGCGATCTCGTCAGAACTGCCCATCTCGTGGCCTCCTGCTGCGGTGGGTGGGGGTCGTTCGGAGATGCGGGCAAGCGGGATGCCCGGTGCGAGATCCAGACTTTGATGCACCGTGCTCCCGATCCGGACTACAAAGCCTGGCGGCGGTCGTCGCCGCGCCACCTTCGGGAGAGCCTCATGAAGCATCGATTCGCGCGGCTGCTGGGCGCTGTCGCCACCGGCGCATGCCTGTCCAGTGCGGCCTTGTCATCTCACGCCCTGGAGTACAGCGTCACCGACCTCGGCACGCTGGGTGGCATGTGGCAGCACTCGTATGCCACCGGCATCAACAACAGCGGCCAGGTGGTCGGCTACGGCTACGACCTCGGGCAGCTGTACGCCGGCAATTCCGTCTACGGCAACTACCAGGCCTTCGTGACGGGCGTGAACGGCACGGGCCTGGCGGCGATCCCGACCTTGGCCAGCGGCAACTGGAGCAAGGCGACCGGCATCAGCGACAACGGCTGGGTGGTGGGCACTTCGGCCACAGCACCCGGCAACGAAGATGAGAACCCTGCCGTGGGCAGCCCTCGCGCCTTCGTCTATCGGGCCGACGGCAGCATCGCGCCGCAGGCGCTCGCGACGCCCGGAACGCACAGCTTCGGCAACGGCATCAACAACAGCGGGCAAGTGACCGGCTCGTACGCCACGGCGGCGGGCACGCAGCGTGCCTTCGTGACGCAGGCGGGCGGCGCGGCCGTCGTGGAGCTCGGCACGCTGGGCGGCGCCAATTCCATCGGCACCGGCATCAACCAGTCCGCCAAGGTGGCCGGTGTCTCCACGGTGGCGGGCGGCCGCGAGGATTCGTTCAATTTCGGGACCACCCGCGGCTTCATGACGAACACCCAGGATGGCGCTCCCTACGGCGTGATGGCACCGATCACGATCGCCGGTTCGGATCCGACGAGCCCGTACCACACGTCGAAGGCCGCCGGCATCAACGACAACGGCCAGACCGTGGGCACGACCGAGGCCGACTACTACACCGACGCATCGGCCTTCGTCGCCGGGCCGGATGGCATCGGCCGCAGGCTGAACATCCATGACATGGGCGAGTTCGAGATGGGCGGCGCCTGGCAGCTGACCAGCCGCGGGCTGTSGATCAACAACTCGGGACAGGTGGGCGGCAGCTACTTCTGGACCGTCAACATGATGGACCACGCCTTCATCACCGGCGCCAACGGCTACGGATTGGTGGACGTGAACACGCTGTCGTTCAACAATCTGGCGGCCGGGGTGCGCGATTGGTTGTTCGTCAACGTGACCGGCATCAACGACCTCGGGCAGTTCGTGGCCAACGGCGACAACGGGCGCGCCTACCTGATCTCGCCCGTGCCGGAGCCGGCCAYCGTGCTGCTGATGTTGTGCGGGTTGGGTGTCGTGGCCTGGCGTCGGATACTGAAAGAGCACGCCTGAACATCGACCTACCTGCTCGCGGCAACCACCTTGCCGTCGACAGTTCGAAGCCTGCCGATCATGGGACAAACACATGAGAACCACCGCATTCGCCGCCTGGATCGCACTGATGGGAGCCGCCTGTACGACGCAGGTCCCGACGTCGAGCGAACCGCTCGCCGCGGTGGGCGGGTCAACGCGTGCGACCCTGGCGCCCGTGAAGCCCGTGACCGAGGTGCTGTGGGGTACGCCGGTGACGGACAACTATCGCTACATGGAATCCATGGATCCATTGACCGTGGAATGGATCCGATCGCAAGGGACGCATGCGCACGCCGTCCTGTCGGCCATTCCGCAGCGTGCCGCGCTCGAAGCAAGGATCGCGGCTTTCACGGCCAGCTTCGGGCTGACGAAGGGCTACGTTGCTCGCGGCGGACGAGCCTTCAACGAGGAACGTGCGCCGGGGTCCGATGTCTTCGATCTCGTCGTGAACGACGACGCCGGCAAGCGCAAGATCATTGATCTCGAAGCACTGCGCGCATCCACGGGTGGCGCGCCCTACGCGATTGACTATTTCGTCGTCTCTCCAGATGGCTCGCGCGTGGCCGCCGGACTGTCACAGGGCGGATCCGAGGCGTCATCGATCTTCGTCCACGACACCGCGACCGGGAAGCTGGTGGCAGGTCCGCTCGATCGCGCAGACCCGGGCTTCGCCGCCTGGAGCTCCGATTCCCAACGCCTCTATGTGACTCGGCTGAAGCAACCAGCCGTCGGCGAAGACGCGTCTGAAAAATACCGCAACACCACGGTTGACGCGTGGAGCATGAAATCCGAGCCGATCAGGATTCTGGGCTCGACCGCAGGTCGCGGGCCTTCACTCTCTGCTGACGAAACCCCCGTGCTCGACATCTGGCCGACGTCGTCCCTGGCGATAGCGTCTTCGCTGAACGGCACGCAGAGCGAACTGGCATTGTGGACAGCGCCCGCATCGAGGTTGAACGACGAGAAGCTCGCGTGGGAGCCGCTGGCTGCGCGCACGGACGACATCACGGCGGTGAAGGCGGCCGGCGACACGCTGTATCTGCTGTCGCACAAGAATGCGCCGACGTTCCAGGTGCTGGGTGTCAAGGCGGGCCAGCCGCTGTCGGCGGCCAAGGTGCTGGTGCCTGCGCAGGAGAACCGTGTCATCGAATCAATCCATGTGGCATCGGATGCCCTGTATGTGCTGGCGCGCCATCGCGCCTATTCCGTGCTGTTGCGCCTCCCGCATGCCTCGGGGGGAATCGAGGAGGTCGCGCTCCCCTTCAAGGGATTGGTTCTCGAGGCGTTTGCCGATGCGCGCCAGATGGGAGTAACGCTCAATGTGCAGAGCTTTGTCGTCCCGCCATCGACCCTCTCATACGATCCGACGAGAAAATCCTTTGCCGATCTGAAGCTCGGTGTGACAC
>NZ_JBFUCB010000193.1:0-9613 GCF_056405435.1 Rhizobacter sp. P1_G5
GCGATCTGGCGTTCGGTCAGCCCGGGGCCGTCGCCGGCGGCGAGCAGCGCGCGCGCGTGGCGCCAGTGGGCCTCGCGCGCCGAGGGCTCGATCGCCGCAGCCGAGCGCGCCAGCCCGTGGGCCAGCCGCACGAAGCCGGCCACCGCATCGTCGAAGGCGCGCGGATCGCTGCGGCCCCAGGCCTGCAGCCGGTCCTGGCTGCGCAACAGGCGCGCGGCAGCCAGCCGGTCGAGGTGCACGTCGAAGCTGATCTGGCCTTCGGCCGTGGCCGGCGGCGGCCCGAGGCGGTGCGCGAGCGTCTGCGTCGTCTCGATCTCCGGCATCCAGCCGCCGGCCTGCGCCCAGGCGGTGCGCGCCGCGGCCAGTTGCTGCGCGAACGGCAGCAGCACCACGCAGCCGCGCGCCTCGACGCCCTGCTGCGCCATCCAGCCGCGCAGCTGCGCGACGAGGCCCGGCCCGTCGAGCGCGGCGGCCGGCATGGTGGCGATCACGGGGGTTTCAAGGTCGGTCAAGGGGGCCAGGAGGGGGCGTTGCAGCTATCGAAGCCATAGCGGCCGTGAGGTCGGGGTGCGCCGCGTGCGCAGGGGCTTTGTGTCAGAATCATTGTGCCTTGCCACTCGCGACGGGTGGCACATGTCCAAGGACAAATCCCATGAGCAGCGAACTGATCAAGCACACCACCGACGCGTCGTTCGACAGCGACGTCCTGCAGGCGGACAAGCCCGTCCTGGTCGACTACTGGGCCGAGTGGTGCGGCCCCTGCAAGATGATCGCCCCGATCCTCGACGAAGTGTCGAAGGACTACAGCGGCCGCCTGCAGATCGCCAAGCTGAACGTCGACGACAACCGCGACGTGCCCGCCAAGTTCGGCATCCGCGGCATCCCGACCCTGATGCTGTTCAAGGGCGGCCAGCTCGCCGCCACCAAGGTCGGCGCACTTTCGAAGGCCCAGTTGACGGCCTTCCTCGACGGTCATCTATAATCCGCCGAATCGTGGTGGCCTCGGGCCCCGTTCTCCCCGGACGGACTGAAGCCACCACCTGAAGATTGCCACCTCGCCCAAAGCCGCCATCGGCCGCGGCGCGTAGGTCCGGCACAAAACTCCAGCGTTTCAAAACCCCAGCATTTCTGTCGTCGCGAGAGCGGTGCCAAGTTGTCCTGCAACCCGATGCCGGGTCGCTCGCGCCACTTGTCGCAGTGATCGAATCGGGTCCGGCTTCTCGGACCCTGCCTGCACTCTTTCCTTCCAGGGGCCCTGCCCATGCATTTGTCTGAACTGAAAGCGCTCCACGTCTCCGAGCTCATCAAGATGGGCGAGGCGCTGGAGATCGAGAACGTCGCCCGCATGCGCAAGCAGGAGCTGATGTTCGCGATCATGAAGAAGCGCGCGAAAGGCGGCGAGCAGGTGTTCGGCGACGGCGTGCTCGAAGTGCTGCCCRACGGCTTCGGCTTCCTGCGTGCCCCCGACGCGAGCTACATGGCCTCGACCGACGACATCTACCTGTCGCCGAGCCAGATCCGCCGCTTCAACCTGCACACCGGCGACGCCGTCGAAGGCGAGGTGCGGGTGCCGAAGGACGGCGAACGCTACTTCGCGCTCGTCAAGGTCGACCGGGTCAACGGCCTGACGCCCGAGGAGAGCAAGCACAAGATCATGTTCGAGAACTTGACGCCGCTGTTCCCGAAGGAACAGTTCAAGCTCGAACGCGACATCAAGAGCGAAGAGAACGTCACCAGCCGCATCATCGACCTGATCGCGCCGATCGGCAAAGGCCAGCGCGCGCTGCTCGTCGCCCAGCCCAAGACCGGCAAGACGGTGATGATGCAGCAGCTGGCGCATGCGCTGGTCGCGAACCATCCCGACATCTACCTGATCGTGCTGCTGGTCGACGAACGGCCGGAAGAAGTGACCGAGATGGTCCGCACGGTGCGCGGCGAGGTCATCAGCTCCACCTTCGACGAGCCGGCCGCGCGCCACGTGCAGGTCGCCGAGATGGTGATCGAGCGCGCGAAGCGCCTGGTCGAGATGCGCAAGGATGTGGTGATCCTGCTCGACTCGATCACCCGCCTGGCCCGCGCCTACAACAACGTGCTGCCTTCGTCCGGCAAGGTGCTGACCGGCGGCATGGACTCGAACGCGCTGCAGCGCCCGAAGCGCTTCTTCGGCGCGGCGCGCAATGTGGAAGAAGGCGGCTCGCTGACGATCATCGGCACCGCGCTGATCGACACCGGCAGCCGCATGGACGACCTGATCTACGAAGAGTTCAAGGGCACCGGCAACTGCGAGATCCACCTGGATCGCCGCATGGCCGAGAAGCGCGTCTACCCGTCGATCCTGATCAACAAGAGCGGCACGCGCCGTGAAGAGCTGCTGCTGCAGCCCGAGATCCTGCAGAAGACCTGGATCCTGCGGAAACTGCTGTACCCGATGGACGAGATCGAGGCGATGGAATTCATCCTCGACAAGATGAAATCCACGAAGAACAACCACGATTTCTTCGACATGATGCGTCGCGGCGGTTGATGCCTGCGCAGGCGACGCTATAATCCGCGGTTTTCCGCATTCCGGAAAGTGCGCCAAGTGGTTTGGCGTGGCTCCCGGTATCACAGCGCTGAAGAGGTTTCTCATGGCCAAAGAAGGCATCCACCCGAACTACCGCGACATCTGCTTCGTGGACCTGTCCAACGGTTTCAAGTTCGTCACGCGCTCGTGCGCCCAGACGAAGGAAACCATCAAGATGGAAGATGGCCGTGAGCTGCCGCTGATCAAGCTGGAAACCACCAGCGAATCGCACCCGTTCTACACCGGCACCCAGAAGAGCATCGACTCGCTGGGCGGTCGCGTCGAGAAGTTCCGCAACAAGTTTGCGCACCTGAAGGCGAAGTAAGCCGTCTCTCGACGAGACAAGCGAAGGCAGCCTGCGGGCTGCCTTTTTCATTGGCGCGCACGAACTTCGTGCACAAGTTGCTGCATCATCGTCGCCGTCCCGAGAACAGCCTGCGCCACTTTCCTTGAACTCGCCCACCCCTGCCCTCGTCACCCAGCGTGCCGCCCAGCGCCTGCCGCGCCTGGCCCTGCTGCTGTTCTGCGCGGCCTACCTGCTGCCCGGCCTGTTCGGGCGCGACCCGTGGAAGGCCGCCGACATGACGGCCTTCGGCTACATGGTCGACATCGCGCAGGGCAGCACCAGCTGGTGGTCGCCGACCGTCGCCGGCATCCCGAGCGATTCGGCGCTGCTGCCGTACTGGCTGGGCGCCGTCTTCATCAAGCTGCTCGGCGGCCTGCTCGGCCAGCCGCTCGCGGCCCGCATTCCGTTCACGATGCTGCTGGGCGTCACGCTGCTGCTGACCTGGTACAGCACCTACCATTTCGCGCGCACCGAGGCGGCGCAACCGGTGCCGTTCGCGTTCGGCGGCGAGGCGAGCCCGATCGACTATGCCCGCGCGATCGCCGACGGCGCCTTGCTCGCGCTGATCGCGAGCCTCGGCCTGCTGCAGCTCGGCCATGAGACCACGCCCGAGCTCGCGCAGCTGGCCAGCGTCTCGCTGTTCCTCTACGCACTGGCGGCCTGTCCGTTCCGCGGCTGGCAGAGCAAGGCGGCGGTGATGCTGGCGCTGCCGGCGCTGGCGGCCAGCGGCGCGCCGATGATCGGGGCGATGCTGGCCATCACCGGCGGCATCGTCTGCGGCCGCTCGAGCTACGAGCCGGCACGCCGCTTCACGCTGTGGATCGCTGCCGGCGGCGTGCTTGGGCTCATCGTCGCGACGCTGCTCGGTGCCTGGGGCTGGCGCCTCGACGGGTATGTCGAGGCGAGCGATTTCGTCAGCCTGGGCAAGCTCTTCGTCTGGTTCATGTGGCCGGGCTGGCTGCTGGCGTTCTGGACGCTGTGGCGCTGGCGCGCGCAGTGGCTGAACCGGCACATCACCGCGCCGCTCGGCTGCGTGCTGGTGAGCGTCGTGGCCTGCCTCGCGATGGGCGGCTCCGACCGCGCGCTGATGCTCGGCCTGCCGCCGCTCGCAGTGCTGGCGGCGTTCGCGCTGCCCACATTGCACCGCGGCACCTCGGCCGCGATGGACTGGTTCTCGGTGTTCTTCTTCAGCGTCTGGGCGCTCGCGATCTGGGTCGTCTATGCGTCGGTCTACACCGGCGTGCCGGCCAAGCCGGCCGCCAACGTCGCGCGGCTCGCACCGGGTTTCATCCCGAACTTCTCGCTGCTGGCGCTGCTGACCGCCATCGCCGCCACGCTGGCCTGGCTGTGGCTGGTGAAGTGGCGCACCGGGCGGCACCGCCATCCGCTGTGGAAGAGCCTGGTGCTGCCGGCCAGCGGCGTCGCGCTGTGCTGGTCGCTGCTGATGACGCTCGGGCTGCCGCTGTTCGACTACGCGCGCAGCTACCGGCCGCTGGTGACGCGCATTGCGCGCCATGTGCCGAGTGACGTGTGCATCGCAGCGCCCGGCCTCAGCCGCGCGCAGCTGGTGGCGCTGGAGTACTTCGGCGGCTACCGCGTCGACGCGACGCAGGCGCCCGACCGCACGCTGTGCGAGTTCCTGATCGTGATGGAGACCTTGCGCCGCCAGGCACCGGCCCCGCAGGGCTGGCAGCTGATCACGCGGGAATTGCGGCCGTCGGACAGCGACGAGGTGGCAGCGGTCTACCGCCGCACTGCCCCGCCGCAGAAGTCTTAGGTCGACGACATCGTCTGGTCGTTGATCAGAGGGGCTGCACGCCGCGGATCCGGCGCCGGTTCCAGGAAGCGCACGCGCGCCGCCGGCAGCACCAGGCAGAAGCGCGAGCCCTTGCCGATCTCGCTGTGGATGTCGAGCTCGCCGCCGTGCCGCTGCACCACGTGCTTGACGATCGACAGCCCGAGCCCGGTGCCGCCGGTGTCGCGCGAGCGGCTGCCGTCGACGCGGTAGAAGCGCTCGGTCAGCCGCGGCAGGTGCTCGCGCGCGATGCCCGGGCCGGTGTCGCTGACCGACACCTCGCCGGCCCCATCCTCGCGCACCCGCCAGTTCACCGCGATGCGCCCGCCTTCCGGCGTGTAGCGCACCGCATTCGTCACCAGGTTGCCGACCGCGCTCATCAGCTCGCTCTCGCTGCCGGCCAGCTGGGCCGCGTCGGCACCCGAGAAGCTCAGCTGGTGGCGCCCCATCGACAGCGCGCTCGCATCGGCCTGCGCCTGGCCGAACAGCTTGCTGACGGCCACCCAGCGGTCGCTCGGCGGGCGCGGGCTGCCTTCGAGCTGCGCGAGCGTCAGCAGGTCGGCCACCAGCGTCTGCATGCGCTGCGTCTGCTGCCCCATCAGCGTCAGCACGCGGCGCCGCTCGACCTCGGTCAGCGGCAGGTTGCTCATCGTCTCGATGAAGCCCGACAGCACCGTCAGCGGCGTGCGGATCTCGTGCGAGACGTTGGCGACGAAATCGCGCCGCATGCCCTCGGAGCGCTCGCGCTCGGTGATGTCGAGCGACAGCACCAGCTTCAGGCCGTCGCCATACGGCCGGATGTAGACCGACAAGGTGCCGCGGTTGCGCAGGTCGGGCACCGTCACCGCCTGCTCGAAGGCGCCTGCCTGCAGGTAGCTGACGAAGACCGGTGCGCGCAGGAGGTTGGTGATGCGCTGGCGCTTGTCGCGAACCGGGTCGAGCCCGAAGTGGTCGGCCGCCACCGAATTGCACCATTCGATCTGGTCGTTCTCGTCGAGCAGCAGCACGCCGTTCGGCGAAGCCTCGATGGCCGACAGGAAATGCGCCAGGCGCCCCTGCTCGCGGCTCACCGTGCGGTCGCGCGCCACCACGGCGCGCTCGATGCGGTAGCCCATCTCGCCCCAGAAGCCGGTATCGCGCGGCGCCGAGCCCTCGAGCGAGCCGCTGAGCCAGCGCATCAGCCGGTAGCCGCGCACCGCGTCGATCAGCGCGACCGCGCTCGCCCCCAGCAGCGTGCCGAGCCACAGGCCCACGAGCGGCGCATGCGCCATCTCGCCCAGCACATGGCCGAGCCCGCCGCCGACCGCCATCGCGAGGACGCCGGCCAGGAAGCGCGGCAGCAGCCAGTTCATCGCATCGGGTCCGTGTCAGGCCGGAGGTTCACGCGGACAGCGACTGCGACTGCACCTGCTGCGTCAGCCGGTAGCCGGCACCGCGCACGGTCTCGATCATCTGCGAGCAGTTGACCGGGTTCAGTGCCTCGCGCAGGCGCTTGACGTGCACGTCGACCGTGCGCTCCTCGATGAAGACATGGTCGCCCCACACGCGGTCGAGCAGCTGCGAGCGGCTGTGCACGCGCTCCGGGTGCGTCATGAAGAAATGCAGCAGGCGGAACTCGGTCGGGCCGACGCGAACCTCCTGCCCTTCGCGCGACACGCGGCGCGTCGCCGGATCGAGCTTCAGCGGGCCGACCTCGACCGCCGCGTCGAGCGCCTCGGGTGCCTTGCGGCGCAGCACCGCGCGGATGCGCGCCATCAGCTCGTGCGTCGAGAACGGCTTGGTCAGGTAGTCGTCGGCACCGGCGTCCAGGCCGGAGATCTTGTCGGATTCGGCGGCGCGCGCGGTCAGCATGATGATCGGCAGCTCGCGGGTGCGCGGCTGCGAGCGCCAGCGCTTCGCGAGCGTGATGCCGGATTCGCCGGGCAGCATCCAGTCGAGCACCACCAGGTCGGGCAGCACCCGGTCGACCTGCACCAGCGCCTCGTCGGCCGTCGCCGCCACCACCACCTCGTAGCCCGCATGGCGCAGGTTGATGGACATCAGCTCGGCGATTGCCGATTCGTCTTCGACCACCAGCACCTGGCTCATCGTTGGATCCCCTTTGCAGCAGTTCGCGTCATCGCACCATCGACTCGACGTTCTCAAGCGAGTTGTGGCGCACGTCGGTGCCCATCACCACGTAGATGATGACCTCGGCGAGGTTCTTCGCATGGTCGCCCACGCGCTCGATTGCCTTGGCCACGAACACCAGGTCGATGCTCGACGAGATGGTGCGCGGGTCTTCCATCATGTAGGTGATCAGCTTGCGCATCAGGCCGTCGAATTCCTGGTCGATCTGGTCGTCCTGCTTCAGCACCTCGAGGGCCTTCGCGGTGTCGAGCCGCGCGAAGGCGTCGAGCGCCTTGCGCAGCTGGGCCACCGCCAGCTCGGCCTCGAAGGCCAGGTCGTTGACCGGCAGGCGCAGCCGGCTCGACACGCCGGTGTTGATCAGCCGCTGCACGGTGCGCGCGATGCGGGCCGCCTCGTCGCCGACGCGCTCCAGGTTCGCGATGGTCTTCGAGATCGCGATCAGCAGGCGCAGGTCGCGCGCCGTCGGCTGGCGGCGGGCGATGATGCTCGACAGGTCGCGGTCGATCTCCATCTCCATCGCGTTCACGCGCTCTTCGTTGCGCAGCACGTCGCTCGCGATGTCGCCGCTGAAGTTGGTCAGCGCATAGACCGCCTGCGCGACCTGCGACTCGACCAGGCCGCCCATTTCGAGCACGCGTGTCGAGATGCCGCTGAGTTCGGTGTCGAACTGGGTGGAAAGGTGCTTGTCCGTCATGGTGATTCCTCCGCTCAACCGAACCGGCCGGTGATGTAGTCCTCAGTGTCTTTCTTCTTCGGCTTCATGAACAGGTCCGACGTGACGCCGAACTCGATCAGGTCGCCGAGGTACATGTAGGCGGTGTAGTCCGAGCAACGCGCCGCCTGTTGCATGTTGTGCGTGACGATGACGACGGTGTAGTCGTTCTTCAGCTCGTGGATCAGCTCCTCGATCTTGCCGGTGGAGATCGGGTCGAGTGCCGAGCACGGCTCGTCGAGCAGCAGCACCTCGGGCTTGATCGCGATGCCGCGCGCGATGCACAGCCGCTGCTGCTGGCCGCCGGAGAGGCCGGAGCCGCTCTGCGCCAGCTTGTCCTTCACCTCGTTCCAGAGCGCCGCCTTCTTGAGCGCCCATTCGACGCGCTCGTCCATCTCGACGCGCGGCAGCGTTTCGAACARCTTCACRCCRAASGCGATGTTGTCGTAGATCGACATCGGGAAMGGCGTSGGCTTCTGGAACACCATGCCGAYCTTGGCGCGCACCAGCGAGACATCCTGCTTGCTCTTCAGCASGTTCTCGCCGTCGAMCAKGATYTCRCCTTCGGCGCGCTGCTCGGGGTAGAGCTCRWACATGCGGTTGAAGGTGCGCAGCAGCGTCGACTTGCCGCAGCCCGACGGGCCGATGAAGGCGGTGACCTTCTTCTCGGGAATGTCGAGGTTGATGCGCTTCAGCGCATGGAAGCTGCCGTAATAGAAGTTGAGGTTGCGCACCGAGATCTTGGCCTTCTCGGTCACCGGGAGTTCGACTTTGACGTCCATGTCGTTCTTTCTGGTTCTCTAGTGCTTGTTGCGGAAGACCACGCGCGCAAAGATGTTCAGCGCGAGCACGCCGAGGGTGATCAGGAACACGCCGGCCCAGGCGAGCTTCTGCCAGTTCTCGTACGGGCTCATCGCGAACTTGAAGATCGTGACCGGCAGGTTGGCCATCGGCCCCGACAGGTTGCTCGACCAGAACTGGTTCGACAGCGCCGTGAACAGCAGCGGTGCGGTCTCGCCGGCGATGCGGGCGAAGGCGAGCAGCACGCCGGTCATCACGCCGGCGCGGGCCGCCTTCAGCGTGAYGCTGGWGATCACCTTCCACTTCGGCGTGCCGAGCGCGTAGGCCGCCTCGCGCAGCGCATGCGGGATCAGCGACAGCATGTTCTCGGTGGTGCGGATCACGACCGGGATCACGATCAGCGCCAGCGCCAGCACGCCGGCATAGCCGGAGTAGGTCWTGAAGCGCGCGACGATCACCGCGTAGATGAACAGGCCGATCACGATCGACGGCGCCGACAGCAGGATGTCGTTGATGAAGCGCGTGGTGCTGCCCAGCCAGGTCTTCTGCCCGTACTCGGCCAGGTAGATGCCCGCCAGCACACCGATCGGCGTTCCGACCAGCGTGGCCAGCGACACCATCACCAGCGAGCCGTACAGCGCATTGGCCAGCCCGCCGATCTCGGCCTGCGGGGCCGGCGTCATCTCGGTCAGCACCGTCCAGGTGAGGCCGCCGACGCCGAGCCGGAAGGTCTCGACCAGGATCCAGATCAGCCAGAACAGGCCGAAGGCCATCGCGGCCATCGACAGCGTGAGGGCCACCGCGTTGACACGGCGGCGGCTGCGCGCCTTGGCCAGGCGGCCGGCATCGATCACGGCGCTCATGAGCGACCCCCTTCACCCTTCTTGAGCTGCGCGAGCAGCAGCTTGGACATCGACAGCACCACGAAGGTGATGAAGAACAGCACCAGCGCGAGGTACAGCAGCGAGGCCTGGTGCAGGCCCTCGCTCGCCTCGGCGAACTCGTTGGCCAGCACCGAGGTGATGCTGTTGGCGGCCTCGAACAGCGACGGCCCGTTCAGCTGGTTCGCATTGCCGATCACGAAGGTGACCGCCATCGTCTCGCCGAGCGCGCGGCCCAGGCCCAGCATGATGCCGCCGATGACGCCGGTCTTGGTGTACGGCAGCACGACCTTGAAGACCACCTCCCAGGTGGTGGAGCCGAGCCCGTAGGCCGATTCCTTCAGCATCGCCGGCGTGACCTCGAACACGTCGCGCATCACCGCGG
>NZ_JBFUCB010000194.1:0-9609 GCF_056405435.1 Rhizobacter sp. P1_G5
GGCTGGTGGCGAGCGGCAACACGTTCCTGCCGTCGCACATCACGATGAAGCTGGCTTCCTCACCCTGCAGGAACTCCTCGATCACGACGCGCGCGACGCCGGCGTTGTGCTGCACGCCGAGACGGTTGTCCCCGCTCTTGCCATCACCTGCGCCGAGGATCCAGTCGATCGCCTCATGCGCCTCGGCCGCCGTCATCGCGACCACCACGCCCTTGCCGGCCGCCAGGCCGTCGGCCTTGATCACGATCGGCGCGCCGTGCTTGTCGACGTGCGCATGCGCCGCCTTCGGGTCGTCGAAGGTGGCGTACAGCGCGGTCGGGATGCCGTGGCGCTGCATGAAGTCCTTCGCGAAGGCCTTCGAGCTCTCGAGCTGCGCGGCGGCCTGCGTCGGGCCGAACACGCGCAGCCCGCGCGCGCGGAACTCGTCGACCACGCCGGCCGCGAGCGGCCCCTCGGGGCCGACCACCGTCAGCGCGATCTTCTCGGCCACCGCGAAGTCGGCCAGCGCCTTGACATCGGTGATCGCGACATTCTTCAGCCGCGCGTCGAGCGCGGTCCCCCCGTTGCCCGGCGCGACGTAGACCACCTGCACCTTCGACGATTGCGCGAGCTTCCAGGCCATCGCGTGCTCGCGCCCGCCCGAACCGATCACCAGAACTTTCATGCGTTCACTCTCATTCGCCCAGAACGGCGTTGTGGAAGACATCCTGCGTGTCGTCCAGGTCTTCGATCACGTCGAGCAGCTTCTGCATGCGCTGCGCATCCTCGCCGCTCAGCTCGATGGTGTTCTCGGCGCGCATCGTGACCTCGGCCACGTCTGGCTTCAGCCCCGCGCCCTCGAGCGCCGCCTTGACCGCCTCGAAATCGGGCGGCGCGCACAGCACCTCGATCGCGCCGTCGTCGTCGGTCACCACGTCCTCGGCACCGGCCTCGAGGGCGACTTCCATCACCTTGTCCTCGCTGGTGCCGGGGGCGAACACGAACTGGCCGCAGTGCTTGAACTGGAAGGCCACCGAGCCCTCGGTGCCGAGGTTGCCGCCGTACTTGCTGAAGGCGTGGCGGATCTCGGCGACGGTGCGCACCCGGTTGTCGGTCATGCAGTCGACGATCACCGCGGCGCCGCCGATGCCGTAGCCCTCGTAGCGGATCTCCTCGTAGCTGACGCCCTCGAGGTTGCCGGTGGCCTTGTCGATGTTCTTCTTGACGGTGTCGGCCGGCATGTTGGCGGCCTTGGCCTTCTCGACCGCCAGCCGCAGGCGCGGATTTTCCTTGACGTCGCCGCCGCCCTGGCGTGCGGCGACCATGATCTCGCGGATCACGCGCGTCCAGATCTTGCCGCGCTTTTCATCCTGACGCCCCTTGCGGTGCTGGATGTTGGCCCATTTCGAATGTCCGGCCATGAAGGCTCCTCTGAGGGCCCACGCCGGCAGCCGGGTGGGCAATGTTCTTGGATAGACTGCAATTTTACTTGTCCGCCCACCGGAGACTCCCATGGCCGAGCCGATCCTGATCGCCAAGCACGACAAGGCGGAGTGTTTCCTGCTGCCGGCGCTGGCCAACCGCCATGGCCTGATCACCGGCGCCACCGGCACCGGCAAGACGATCACGCTGCAGACATTGGCCGAAAACTTCAGCAAACTGGGCGTTCCGGTGTTCATGGCCGACGTGAAGGGCGACCTGACCGGCATCACGCAGGCCGGCAAGGTCGGCGACAAGCTGGCCGCCATCCTGAAGGAACGTGGGCTCGACGCCCCGGCGTCGGCCGCCTGCCCCGCCACGCTGTGGGATGTGTTCGGCGAGCAGGGCCACCCGGTGCGCGCCACCGTCAGCGACATGGGCCCGCTGCTGCTGGCGCGCATGCTGGCGCTGAATGAAACGCAGGCCGGCGTGCTGAACCTGGTGTTCAAGATCGCCGACGACAACGGGCTGCTGCTGCTCGACCTGAAGGACCTGCGCGCGATGCTGCAGCACGTCGGCGAGAACGCGAGCCAGTTCACCACCGAATACGGCAACGTCAGCGCCGCCAGCGTCGGCGCGATCCAGCGCGGGCTGCTGCAGATCGACGAGCAGGGCGGCGACAGGTTCTTCGGCGAACCGATGCTGAACATTGCCGATTTCATGCAGTCGGTGGATGGCAAGGGCGTGGTCAACGTGCTGAGCGCCGACAAGCTGATGAACGCGCCGCGCCTGTACGCGACCTTCCTGCTGTGGATGCTGTCCGAGCTGTTCGAGCAACTGCCCGAGGTCGGCGACCTGGAGCAGCCGAAGCTGGTGTTCTTCTTCGACGAGGCGCACCTGCTGTTCAAGGAGGCGCCGGCGGCGCTGGTCGAGCGCATCGAGCTCGTCGTGCGGCTGGTGCGCAGCAAGGGCGTCGGCGTCTATTTCGTGACGCAGAACCCGCTCGACATCCCCGACAGCGTGCTGGCCCAGCTCGGCAACCGGGTGCAGCATGCCCTGCGCGCCTTCACGCCGCGCGACCAGAAGGCCGTCAAGTCGGCCGCGAGCACGATGCGGGCGAACCCGGGGCTCGACATCGAGACGGCGATCACCGAGCTGGGGGTCGGCGAAGCGCTGGTCAGCCTGCTCGACGAGAAGGGCCGGCCGAGCGTCACGCAGCGCGTGTTCGTGCTGCCGCCGGGCAGCCAGATCGGGCCGATCACGTCCGACCAGCGCAAAGCGCTGGTCGCGAGTTCGCTGGTGGCCGGGGTCTACGAGAAGGCGGTCGACCGCGAGTCGGCGTACGAGAAGTTGAAGGGGCGCGGCGTGGCGAGCGCCGATGCGGGGCGCCCTGCCCCGTCGTCGACGTCCTCACCGACATCCACGTCCACCCCGATGCCCACGCCGACCGCCGGCCAGCCACCCGCCGAAGCCGGCAGCGGCTGGGGTGGCATGCTCAACGACGTGCTGTTCGGCAGCACCGGCCCGCGCGGCGGCAAGCACGACGGGCTGGCGCAGACGATGGCGAAATCAGCGGTGCGCACGATCGGCACCAGCGTCGGCCGCGAGCTGATCCGCGGCGTGCTGGGCAGCTTGCTCGGCGGCAGCAAGCGCCGATGAGGCGTCACGGCAACACGTTCAATTTCACCCCCGGCACCGCGGTGACGCGTGCCTCGCTCGCCACGTTGCCGATGATGCCGTTCGCGAAGAAGCTGTTCTGCGTGTCCGGCTCCAGCGCCGCGATCACCAGGTTGGCGAGCGGCTGGCTCAGCGGCACGTAGTAGCTGCCGATCGGCACGTCCATCAGCGACGGCCTCAGCTGCACCTGCGCATGCACCACCGCACCGCCGTCGGCGATGGTGCCGCGCACGTCCTGGCGTGCACCGCTCTCGCGGCTGGTCTCGGCATAGGTCTCACCCTGCATCACGCCCATCGCAGCCACCTGCTCGACCCGCACGCCCAGCGTGCGCAGCCGCATCACCGCGTCGCCCTGGTCGGCGGCCAGCCAGTAGCCGCAGGGGCGCGGGCGGGTCTTCAGCGGCTGCAGCTCGAGCGCCGAATCCCAGTTCACCACCAGCGCCTTGTCGGCACCGGTCGCCGGGTCGAGCATCTGCAGCGTGTATTCGCTGGGCGTCGGGCCAGCCTCGACCAGCGCCTCACCCTGGCAGGCCTTCGCGGCCACGTCGGCATCCACGTACTGGCGCAGCTTCACCAGGTCGGCCGAGCGGTCGGCCGCGCTGCGCAGGAAGCTGCCGATCGCGACCACGTGCGTCTGCACGCGTCGCTTCAGGTGCAGCCGGCCGATGCCGACGCCGCGCGTCTCGATCAGGATGCTGACGGCGTTCTTCAGCCCGTTGACGTTGCGGCCGGTGTCCGGCTGGGTGCCGCCCATCGAGATCTTCTTGTCGTTCACGTCGACCGAGGTCGTGTAGTACCACTCGGAGCTGAGCCCCTGCTGCTTCAGGCTCGCGAGCATCGGCTGGCGGAACCATTCCTCCGAGGCCTTCGTGATGAACTCCGGCAGGTTCGCGGTGGTCGCGTACTGCACCAGCGCATCGAAGCGCTGCACCGCGCCGAACTTCTCGAGGAAGCGRCCGACCACCGTGTACTCATGCGAATCGACCACCAGCACCGGCTGGAAATCGCGCACCAGCCGGGCCTGGGCCTGCGCCTCGGGCGTGCGCAGCAGCAGGTGGTCGCGGTTGGCGTCGATGCCGCTCGCGGTGACGCGCCGCTGCGCCTGCGCGCCGTCCGGGTTGGCACGCGGCAGGACCACGACGTTGATGCGCTCCAGCAGGTCCTGCAGGCTGCCGCCGGCCAGCTCGCGCGCGAGCACGATCAGCGCCTCGGCGCCGGCCGGCTCGTCGCCATGCTGCTGGCCGACCAGCAGCACCGTCGGCCGGCCGCTCTTCAGCACGGCGGCGGGCGACATGTCGGGGTTGCGGGTGAAGAGGATCGCCTCGAGCGGCACGCCCGACTGCGAACTGCCCAGCGGCAGCAGCGTCGCGTTGCGGCCGCCATGCACGATCTCGCGCAGCACCGCCTGCAGCTCGGCATTGGTCGTGAAACCGGGGTGGCCGGGCTGGAAGGCTGGCGTGCGGAAATCGACCGCCGGCTCGGGAAAGCGCGCCGCCACCGCGTCGTTGTAGGGCGCGGGCTGCGGCGCTTCGGCGGCCGGCACGGGCGTCGCTGCCGGCACGGCCGGGGTCGGCCGCTTGGCCGGCGGCATCGGCGGCCCGCCGGCGGGCGTCCACGCGGGCATCGGCGAACTGCAGCCGAGCAACGCCGTCACGGCCAGCAGCGACAGGCCGGCGGCGGCGCGCGACAGCGGGGTGGAAGAGGACATGCGGGTCTCCGTTGGACGCTTGGGCGGCGCTGACTATACCGGCGGCCGCGGCCTCCCCCGCCCCGCCCTCGTCCCTCCCTCGTCCATTCACGCCGCGCGGCCGGCCGTTCGCGCCGGCAGGCGCCGCTTCGTCGCAGCGCGCTGGGCCGCGGCGGGCTGCGCCGGCACAGTGCGGCCATCGACCCACCCGCCACGGAGACACCCTATGTTCCTCGCCATCGTCCAACACGCCCCGCTGTGGGCCTGGGGCCTGCTCGCCGGCCTGGTCGCCCTCGGCCTGTGGCAGACGCTGCCGCGCCAGATGCTCAGCACGCAACCGGCCTTCGCGCGCGGGGTCGCGCTGGTCCATGGCGCCGCCTGAGCTTGAACCCGAATCGCCTGCCGCACAATCCGCCGATGCCGCCCCCGCTCGACAACACCGCCATCCGGCCGCACGATTTCCTGAAGCACGGCCTGATGGTCGTCGGCTTCAACAGCTTCATCGGCCTCGTGCTGGCCTTGAACCGGTCCGGCCCGTGGCAGGTGCAGATGATCTACTCGCAGGCGATCGGCCTGAGCATCTGGGCATTGATGGATTTCGGGCGGTTGGTCGTGAAGATCAATCCGCAGACCGGCTGGCCCGAAGGCTGGCGCCGGTTCGCGCTGCAGGGCGGCGCGATCTTCCTCGGCTACCTGGCCGGCAGCACGATCGGCGATGCGCTGAACGACCGGCCGCTGCTCGACATGTGGCGCATGGCGCCGCGCGCGATGCTGAGCTACCTGCTGATGTGCATCGCGGTCAGCGCGGCGATCTCGTTCTTCTTCTACGCCCGCGGCAAGGACCAGATGCGGCTGCGCCAGCTGGCCGCCGCGCAGCGCGATGCGGCCGAGAACCAGCTGAAGCTGCTCGAATCGCAGCTCGAGCCGCACATGCTGTTCAACACGCTGGCCAACCTGCGCGTGCTGATCGCGCTCGACCCGCCGCGCGCACAGACGATGCTCGACCAGTTGATCGCCTTCCTGCGCGCGACGCTGTCGGCCTCGCGGGCGACGCTGCATCCGCTGTCGGCCGAGTTCGCGCGGGTCGGCGACTACCTCGAGCTGATGAAGGTCCGCATGGGCGACCGGCTGCAGCCCGCGTTCGACCTGCCGCCCGAACTGGCCGCGCAGCCGGTGCCGCCGCTGTTGCTGCAGCCGCTGGTCGAGAACGCGATCAAGCACGGGCTGGAGCCGCACGTCGACGGCGGCCGGCTGCTCGTCGGCGCCCGGCGCGACGGCGACGCCCTCGTACTGACCGTGCGCGACACCGGCGCGGGCCTCTCCGCAACGCCGGCCGACGGCACGCATTTCGGCCTGGAGCACGTGCGCCAGCGCCTGGCCACGCTGTACGGCGAGGCCGCATCGCTGACGCTGGCAGGCGCGGCCGATGCCGATGGCGGCACGCTCGCCACCGTTCGACTGCCCTGGAGCCCGACCGCATGAACATCACCGGAATGCAGGCCACTGCGCTGATCGCCGAGGACGAGCCGCTGCTCGCCGCGAACCTGAAGGCCGAGCTGCGGGCGCTATGGCCGGCGTTGAACATCGTCGCCAGCGTCACGCATGGCGAAGCCGCGGTGCAGCAGGCGCTGGCGCTGCGGCCGCAACTGCTGTTCCTCGACATCCGCATGCCCGGCATGACCGGGCTGGAAGCCGCACAGGCCATCGCCGAAGACTGGCCGGACGACGGCAGGCCGCTGCCGGCGCTGGTGTTCGTGACGGCCTACGACGAGTACGCGCTGCAGGCCTTCGAGCAGGCCGCGGTCGACTATGTGCTGAAACCGGTGCAGCCGGCCCGCCTGGCGCAGACCTGCACGCGGGTGCAGGCCGTGCTGGCGCAGCGGGCCTCAGGCGGTGGCGGCGCGATCGACGCCGCGATCGACCAGCTGCGCCAGTTGCTCGGCAGCGGTGGGCCGACCGCACCTGCGGCGCCCACGACACCTGGCGCGCCGCTGACGGTGATCCAGGCCGCCGTCGGCAACGCGATCCACCTGGTGCCGGTGGTCGACGTGCTGTATTTCGAGGCGGCCGACAAGTACGTGCGGGTCGTCACGCTGGAGCGCGAGTACCTGGTGCGCATCTCGCTGCGCGAACTGTTGCCGCAGATCGACCTGCAGCGTTTCTGGCAGATCCACCGCGGCACCGTGGTGCGCTCGGACGCCATCGCCACCGCGCTGCGCGACGAGGCCGGCAAGGTCACGCTGACCCTGCGCGGCCACGCCGACCGGCTCGCGGTGAGCCGGCTCTACGCGCAGCTCTTCAAGCCGATGTGATCAGTGGCGGTGGCCGTCGCGGCCGTCGCGCCCACCGCGGTCGTCACGGCGACCGTCATGGTCGTGGTGGTCATGGCGCCCGTCCCAGCGCGGCACCACCACCGGCACCGGCCGCACCACCGGATACGTGTGATAGACCGGATAAGGGCGGTACACCGGGTAAGGACGATAGACCGGGCGCGGGCGATAGACCACCACCGGCGCGGGCTGCACGTAGACCGGTGCCGGCGCGTAGTAGGCCGGCTGCACGTAGACCGGCTCGGCGTAGACCGGTTGTGAATACGCGGGCTGCGAATACACCGGCCCGCTCGAGACGACGGTGGTCACCGGCGGCAGGTTGACGCCGATCGACCATTGCACATTGGCGGCATGCGCGCCTGCGGTGGCCAGCGCACCCACCAGGGCCAGCGCGGCGACGAACGGGGTCTTGCGATTCAACATCGTGAACTCCTGTGTTCCAGACACTGCGATCGCAGCGTCATGGGTCTACAACGTCACAACGTGTTCGCGCGAAGACCGGTTTCCGTGTCGATTGGTAAGCCGCAGGTTTCTGGAAGGTTAAGTTGGCCGCCAGACTCGCCTTACTGACGGGCGCGGTGCATCGCCAGTTCCAGCAGCGAGCGCAGGTCGCCGAGTTCGGTCAGCACCTCGAACGAGAAGCCGGCGCGGCCCGGCCGATCGCTCAGCAGCAGTTCGTCGAAATAGGCCGGCAGGCTGAGCGGCTTCTCCCACAAGGCGGCCAACCGATTGACGACGTGCGGGTGGCGCTGCGCCGTGCTCAGCGGCTGGTAGCGCGGYGGCAAGGATGCAAGCCATTCTTCGGCGATGCCACTGAGGCCGACATGCTGGGGCGCGCGCTTCGGTGGCGGCGGGCGGACCTGCAGGCCGAACGGCCCGTCCATCAGTGCCGATGGCGCGGTGGCCATCCAGCCGGTCTGGCTGGGCGTGAAATCGAAACCGGAGTTCACCGAACGGGGTGGTCTGTTCATGGCACCGATTGTTCGACTGCGTCCCGCCGCTGAAAAGGGCGCAGCGCCCCTCTGCTCGCGGGGGTGGATACAACCAGATACAAGACAGCGTGAGAATAATCACGACTTGCAGACGACCGGCGTGCATCCAGGGGCGGGAACTACAATGAATTCACGCTTCGCAGCCCTGCGCAGCGCCCCAACCCCTTGAATCCCCAGCCCATTTCATGAGCGACCCCCACAGCAAGGCATCGCCCGGCGAGTCCGCCGCCTCCGACGTTCGGCCGACCAATTTCCTGCGGCAGATCATCGAGCGCGACCTCGACCAGGGACGCTACGCGGGTCGCCATTTCGCTGGCTCCCCCGGTGACGCGGCCCATCAGGCCGGCGGGCCGCTCGACGCGGCGCGCATCCGCACCCGCTTCCCGCCCGAGCCGAACGGCTACCTGCACGTCGGCCACGCGAAGAGCATCTGGCTGAACTTCGGGCTGGCGCGCGACTTCGGCGGCGTGTGCCACCTGCGCTTCGACGACACCAACCCCGAGAAGGAAGAGCAGGAGTACGTCGACGCGATCATCGAGCTGGTGAAGTGGCTGGGCTTCGACTGGCGCAGCGACGTGAACGGCGCGCCGGTCGACCACCTTTTCTACGCGAGCAACTACTTCGAGTTCATGTACCGCGCGGCCGAGGCGCTGATCGGCGCCGGCCACGCGTATGTCGACGAGCAGAGCGCCGACGCGATGAAGGCCACGCGCGGCGACTTCAACACGCCCGGCACCGACAGCCCGTTCCGCAGCCGCACGCCGGCCGAGAACCTGGCGCGCTTCCGCGAGATGCGCGACGGCAAGCTGGCCGATGGCGCCGCGGTGCTGCGCGCGAAGATCGACATGGCGTCGCCGAACATCAACCTGCGCGACCCGGCGCTCTACCGCATCAAGCGCGCGACACACCACAACACCGGCGACACCTGGTGCATCTACCCGATGTACACCTATGCGCACCCGA
This sequence comes from Rhizobacter sp. P1_G5, assembly GCF_056405435.1. Taxonomy (NCBI): domain Bacteria; kingdom Pseudomonadati; phylum Pseudomonadota; class Betaproteobacteria; order Burkholderiales; family Sphaerotilaceae; genus Rhizobacter; species Rhizobacter sp. P1_G5. The sequence continues at coordinate 9,048 of NZ_JBFUCB010000194.1, forward strand.
TCGAGGACGCGCTCGAGCAGATCACGCACAGCATCTGCACGCTGGAGTTCGAGGACCAGCGCCCGTTCTACGACTGGCTGCTCGACACGCTGTGCGGCCTGGGCCTGCTCGCGCAGCCGCGTCCGCACCAGCATGAGTTCGCTCGGCTGAACCTGACCTACGTGATCACCAGCAAGCGCAAGCTGAAGCAGCTGGTCGACGAGAAGCACGTCGACGGCTGGGACGACCCGCGCATGCCGACGCTGGCCGGCCTGCGCCGCCGCGGCTACACGCCGGCGGCGATCCAGCTGTTCTGCGAACGCATCGGCGTGACGCGCGACTACAGCTGGATCGACTACGGCACGCTCGAGGGCGCGCTGCGCGACGACCTGGAAGGCAAGGCGGCGCGCGCGATGACGGTGATCGATCCGGTGAAGCTGAAGCTCGTCAACTGGGCCGAGGTGTTCGGCAGCGCCGCGCACATCGAGCCCTGCCACGCACCGGCGCACCCGCACGTGCCCGAGCTCGGCCAGCGCGAATTCGGCCTCGGCCCCGAGCTGTGGATCGAGCGCGACGACTACGC
>NZ_JBFUCB010000195.1:0-9603 GCF_056405435.1 Rhizobacter sp. P1_G5
GCACACAGCGCCGCGCACAGCAGGACGAAGGGGAGGCTCATCGAACGCTCATTGAACGATCAGGCCTCGCTCCAGCGGCGGAACGAAGCACCGGTGCGGGAACGATCGGCGACGGGAGTATCGCGCGATGTTCCCACGACGGCGCCCGTCCTCAGGCCGTCTGCACCGCGTAGTCGGTATAGCCCTTGGCGCCCGGCGTGTAGAAGGTCGAGAAGTCCGGCGCGGTCAGGGCCACATCCTTCTTCAGGCGCTCGACCAGGTCCGGGTTCGAGATGAACGGCCGGCCGTAGGCGACCAGGTCGGCCTGGCCGGACTGCAAGGCCTTCTCGCCGCTCGCGCGGTCGAAGCCGCCGGCGAGGATGTACGGGCCCTTGAAGGCGTCGCGCAGCGCGGCCTTGATGCCGGCCGGAATCGGGGGCGCGCCCATCGCCGAGTGGTCGAGCTGGTGCAGGTACAGCAGGCCGATGGCCGACAGCTCCTTCACCAGTGCGACGTACTGCTCGTCGACGCCGTCGAACGGGCCGGTCGCGTTGAACACGCCATGCGGCGACACGCGGATGCCGACCTTGCCGGCACCGATGCGGTTCGCCACGGCGCGCACCACTTCGAGGGCGAAGCGGTTGCGGCCGGCCGCGCTGCCGCCGTAGCCGTCGGTGCGCTGGTTGACGTTGCCGTTCAGGAATTGCTCGATCAGGTAGCCGTTCGCGCCGTGCAGCTCGACGCCGTCGAAGCCGGCCTCGATCGCGAGCTGGGCCGAGGCGGCGTATTCGGCGACCACGTGGTCGATGTCGGCCTGCGTCATCGCACGCGGCGCGCTGTGCGGCTGCATGCCCTTCGAATCGGTGTACATCTCGCCGGGCAGCACGGCGGCGGTCGGGCCGACCACTTCGGCGCCGGCCGGCAGGTTGGCGGCGTGCGAGACGCGGCCGGTGTGCATCAGCTGGATCACGATCTTGCCGCCCTTGGCATGCACCGCATCGGTCACCAGCTTCCAGCCGGCGGCCTGGGAGGCGTTGTACAGGCCCGGGATGCGCGCATAGCCGAGGCCGTTCGGCGACGGCGACGTGCCTTCAGTGATGATCAGCCCGGCGCCGGCGCGCTGGGCGTAGTACTCGGCCATCAATGCGTTGGGCGTGTTGGCCTCGACCGCGCGGCTGCGCGTCATCGGCGACATCACGACGCGGTTGCGCAGCGACAGCGAGCGGAGGGTGGTCGGTTCGAAGAGCATGGGGCTGTCCTTGGGTCTGGCGGGATAAATCCGGAAATTGTCCGGAAAGGCCCGGCATCGTAGGACCGGCGCCGACCGGCTGTCGGCAGTTGTCAGGAGGCCTTTTCAGGCAGAGGCCATTCGTTCGGACGATGCATGCCGCCGTGGTCTGAGGTAGAGGCGGGCAGCTGGAACTCGACCGCCTGCCGCCGCCGTTGCTCGTAGCGTGCGATCAGGCCGGGCCGGTCGAGGGTTGCTTCTTCGCCCTGCCAGGTGCCGTGGGCCGCCAGTGCCCCGTGGTGCAGCCGCAGCGCCTGCAGCAGCCAGTCGGCGCGCTCCAGCGTCGTCGGCGTGCAGGTCTGCCCCTTCAGGTCGTCGTCGAGGTCGGTGGCGTGTGAACGCCAGCCTTCGCGCAGGTACAGGTCGGCCAACGGCCCGGCGAGCGCGGCGCGCCAGCCGCTGCAGATGCCGTCCAGCCACTGCAGCACGGTGGGGGTGGCGCCGTCGGTGGCCAGCGTGCTGCGCAGGCGCTCGTACGCGTCCAGCGCGATCGACTTCTCGATGCGGAAGGCGCGCAGCGCGGCGTCTGCACCGTGGCGGCTCTCCAGCTGCAGCAGCCAGCGGAACACATGGCGCGATTCGATGCGCTCCGCGAGGTGGTGCTGCGGCGCGCTCAGGCCGGTGCCGGCGCTGTTGAAGTGCCGCAGCGGGTCGAAGCGATACAGGTAGCCGTAGTCGAACAGCCAGACCTGCCGTTCGTCGCGCAACACGTTGCCGGGGCAGAAATCCCATTCGAAGAAGCCGGCGCGCAGCAGCGCGAGGCCGCTGTCGAACAGCTGGCGCAGCCCGGTCTCGTCCCAGCCATCCACCCGCGAGCCGGCGATCCACGGCGACACGATCAGGCCCTGCTTCAGCGAGGCGTAGACCGTCGGGCTCAGGCCGGGCCGCTGCAACGCGGGCAGGGCGGCCATCTCGGCGCGGCGCTGCACCTCGTTGAGGAACGAGGTCTGGCCGTCGACCCCTTGCACCTTGCAGGCGCTGCGTGCGCGCTTGACGGCCCAATCGCGGCCGCCCGTGTACACGCGGAACACCTCGGCGGTGAGGCCGCTGTCGTGCAGCTCGCGCACCGCGGGGTGGCGGGCATCGAGCCGCATCAGTTCGTCGGGCGGCAGCGGGCAGTCGGCGGCGTGGCCGACCACGAGGTCGCGGCCGGACGCGACCCAGTCGAGCTGGCGCTGGCGGCGCAGGTACTCGATGTCGGCGTCGATGTCGGTGTCGTTGGGGGGCAAGGTCGTCATGGCGGGGCGGATTCTGCCGGGTGCGACGCTATAGTCAACGCGCCCTGTCAGCCGCTCGCCTGCTTCCCCGATCCGATGTCGAAACCTGTTCCCGAACGTTCGCGACTCACGCTGGCCGATGTGGCCGCGAGCCTGGGCGTGAGCCGCACGACGGTCTCGAATGCGTTCAACCGGCCGGAGCAGTTGTCGAAGGACCTGCGCGAATCCATCCTCGCCCGCTCGCGCGAGCTCGGCTACTACGGGCCCGACACGATGGCGCGCGCGCTGCGGCGGCGCGAACTGCGCGAGGTGGCGGTGGTGTTCCACCACGACCTGCGCTATGCGTTCGGCGACGAGCTGAGCCTCGACTTCCTGCGCGGCGTCACGCGCCAGCTCGACCTGCGCGGGCTGAGCCTGCAGCTGATCCCGAAGCTCGGCCGCCAGCTGCTGCTGCAGGCCGCGTTCCAGACCACCGCCGATGCGCTGATCGTGCATGCCGAGATCGGCCCCGAGGTGGTGCCGCAGGTGCAGGCGGCGCACAAGCCGATCGTGCTGGTCGACACGCAGGTGCCGGGCACGCCGTCGGTCTGCCTCGACGACCGCCAGGGCGCGGCGCTCGCGATGGGGCATGCGCTCGCTGCGCGGCCCGATGCGGTGCTGGTGATCACGTTCCCGCTCGACGACGCCGAGCGTGCGCGGGCGCTCGGTGCGGATCCGGATCGAAGCCCGTTCGTCACGTCGGAGCGGCTGAGCGGCTATGCGCAGGCGGTGCGGGCGCAGGGCTTCGACGAGCGGCGGGTGTTCTGGGCGCCGGTCGACGACAGCGAGCCCGAGGCCGCGGCGGCCCAGGCGGCGCAGGCGATGCGCGAGCGGCTCGCGCCGTACCGCCGGATCGCGCTGGTGGCGATGAGCGACCGCATGGCGCTCGCGGCGCGCAGCGTGATCGTGGACTGGCCCGGCACCACGCTGGTGGCGGCGGTCGGCTTCGACGACATCGCGGCGGCCCGCGCGGCCGGGCTGACGACGATTCGCCAGAACGCGGTCGTGAAGGGCGAGACGGCGGTGCGCATCGTGCTCGACGGGGAGGATTCGGTGCTGCTGCCGCTGGAGCTGATCGTTCGCGACACCTGAGCCCACCTGACGGCTGCTACAGGAGCATCAGGTCCATTCGGGTTTTGCCGATCAAAAATCAAGGGTAAACCCTCTCTTTCTCGATTCAGTTGCCCGCATAAAGTGGCGCCCAACCTGCAGAAGCATCGTATTTGTAGTCAAACTACAACGCTCATGCGGTAGTCCTGAATCCGATCCGCATGACCGACCTCGCCACCGCACCGCGCCACGCACCCGCTGCACCCTCCCATTCCGCCCGCCGGCCGGCGGCCGACCCCGCCGCCTGGTGGCGGGGCGCGGTGATCTACCAGATCTACCCGCGCAGCTTCGCCGACCACAACGGCGACGGCATCGGCGACATCGCCGGCATCATCGACCGGCTGCCCTACGTCGCGAGCCTGGGCGTCGATGCGATCTGGGTCTCGCCGTTCTTCCGCTCCCCGATGAAGGACTTCGGCTACGACATCGCCGACTACCGCGATGTCGACCCGCTGTTCGGCACGCTGGCCGATTTCGACCGGCTGATCGCCCGCACCCACGAGCTCGGCCTGAAGCTGATGATCGACCAGGTGCTGTCGCACACCTCCGACCAGCACGACTGGTTCCGCGAGAGCCGCGCGAGCCGCAGCAACCCGAAGGCCGACTGGTATGTGTGGGCCGACCCGCGGCCCGACGGCACGCCGCCGAACAACTGGCTCAGCGTGTTCGGCGGTTCGGCCTGGCAGTGGGATTCGCGCCGGCGCCAGTACTACTTGCACAACTTCCTCGCGAGCCAGCCCGACCTGAACTTCCACTGCCCCGAGGTGCAGGACCAGGTGCTGGCCGACATCCGCTTCTGGCTCGAGCGCGGCGTCGACGGCTTCCGCTTCGATGCCTGCATCTTCCACTTCCACGACCGGCTGCTGCGCGACAACCCGCCGGCCGAATCGCGCGACACCCGCAGCGTCGGCGAGAGCAACCCGTACGGCATGCAGCGCCACCTGCACGACAAGACGCAGCCGGAGAACCTCGCGTTCCTGCAGCGCGTGCGGCGGCTGCTCGACGGGCACGGCGCCGCCAGCGTCGGCGAGATCGGCGACGACGATTCGCTGAAGACGATGGCCGACTACACCCGCGGCGGCGACAAGCTGCACATGGCCTACAGCTTCAACCTGCTGACCGCCGAGCGCAGTGCCGCCTACATCCGCCAGCAGGTCGAGGACCTCGAGGCGCAGATGCACGACGGCTGGGCCAGCTGGTCGTTCGGCAACCACGACGTGCCGCGCGTGCTGACGCGCTGGGGCGGCCCGGGCGCCGACCTGGCCTACGCGAAGGTCGCGACTGCCATGCTGGTGAGCCTGCGCGGCAGCGTCTGCTGGTGGCAGGGCGACGAGCTCGGGCTGACCGAGGCCGAGATCCCGTTCGAGCAGGTGCAGGACCCGTACGGCCTCGCGTTCTGGCCGGAGTTCAAGGGCCGCGACGGCTGCCGCACGCCGATGCCGTGGGTGCATTCGCAGCCGCACGCCGGCTTCAGCCAGGGTCGCGCGGTGCAGCCGTGGCTGCCGGTGCCGGCCGAGCACGCGGCGCGCGCGGTCGACGTCAACGAGCGCGATCCCGCCTCGCCGCTGAACTTCATGCGCCGGCTGCTGGCCTGGCGGCGGCAGCAGCCGGCGATGGTCAGCGGCGACATCCGCTTCATCGATGCGCCGGAGCCGGTGCTGGCGTTCGTTCGCTCGCCGGAGGCGGGTGTCGAGGGGGCGTCGCTGCTGTGCGTGTTCAACATCGGCAGCGAGCCGGTCACGGTGGATCTCGACGCGCCGGCGACGACGGTCGTCGCGACGCAGCTCGATGCGGCGCTGCAGGGCTCGCGCAGCGGGCGGCGTTTCACGCTGCCGGCGCACGGCCTGTACTTCGGCGAGCTGGCCTGATCGCGAACGCAGCATGGCCCACCTGCAACTGAAGTCGCTGCGCAAGGCGTTCGACGACGTCGTCATCCTGCACGGTGTGGACCTGGAGGTCCGCGATGGCGAGTTCCTGGTGTTCGTCGGTCCGTCGGGCTGCGGCAAGTCGACGCTGCTGCGCTGCATCGCCGGCCTCGAGGACATCACCTCGGGCGAGCTGTACATCGGCGACGAACTCGTCAACGACGTGCCGCCGGCCAAGCGCGGCATCGCGATGGTGTTCCAGAGCTACGCGCTCTACCCGCACATGACGGTGGCCGAGAACATGGCGTTCGGGCTGCGTCTCGCCGGCTACTCCAAGGACGAGATGCGCGCCGCGGTGAGCCGCGCGGCGCAGGTGCTGCAGATCGAGCACCTGCTGGAGCGCAAGCCGAAGGCCTTGTCCGGYGGCCAGCGCCAGCGCGTGGCCATCGGCCGCGCGATCGTGCGCAAGCCGGGCGTGTTCCTGTTCGACGARCCGCTGTCGAACCTGGATGCMGCGCTGCGCGTGCAGATGCGCGTGGARCTCTCGCGCCTGCACCAGGAACTGAAGACCACGATGGTCTACGTGACGCACGACCAGGTGGAGGCGATGACGCTGGCCCACCGCATCGTCGTGCTCAACGCGGGCCGCATCGAGCAGGTCGGTACGCCTATGGAGCTGTACCACCGGCCGGTGAACCGCTTCGTCGCCGGCTTCATCGGCTCGCCGAAGATGAACTTCATCGAAGGCAGGTTGCTGGGCGCGGACGACGGCCTGGCCCGCATCGCGCTGGCCGACGGCTCGACCGCGACGGTGCAGGCCGACGCCGCGTCGCTGGCCGCCGGCGCCAAGGTCACCCTGGGCCTGCGCCCCGAGCACGTCGACGCTGCCGGCACGCCCACCCCGCAGGCGATGCGTGCGCACGTGCAGCTGGCCGAGCACCTGGGCGACATCACCTACCTGCACGTGACCTTGACCGGCGCCACCGAGGCGATGACGATCCGCACCGCGCCGGAGAACCCGCTGAAGACGGGCGACACCGCGTACCTGAGTTTCCCGCCGCAGCGTGGCTTCCTGTTCGACGAGCAGGGGCGCACGCTCTTTTCATCACCACAACACACACCACCCGGAGACACACGATGAACACCAAGCGACATCACCTGAAGCTGCTTGCCGGCGCCGCGATCCTGGCACTGGCCGGCACCGCCCTGCCTTTGGTCAGCCACGCCGCCGAGCCCGGCAAGCTGCTGATCTGGATCAACGGCGACAAGGGCTACAACGGCCTGGCCAAGGTGGGCGAGGAGTTCACCGCCAAGACGGGGGTGCAGGTGGTGGTGGAGCACCCGGAGGACGCACCGAACAAGTTCCAGCAGGCCGCCGCGGCCGGCAAGGGCCCGGACATCTGGATCTGGCCGCACGACCGCATCGGCGAGTGGATCGCCGGCGGGCTGCTGCAGCCGGTGAGCCCGAGCAAGAAGGTGCTGGCCGACCTGGACCCGCTGGCCGTCAAGGCGTTCGCGGTGGGCGGCAAGCAATGGGGCTACCCGATGTCGATCGAGGCGGTCTCGCTGGTCTACAACAAGGCGCTGGTGCCGACCCCGCCGAAGACCTTCGACGAGGTGATCGCGCTCGACAAGAAGCTCTCGGCCTCCGGCAAGAAGGCCATCCTCTGGGACTACAACAACACCTACTTCACGTGGCCGCTGCTGGCCGCCGGTGGGGGCTACCCGTTCAAGCTGAAGGCCGATGGCAACTTCGACCAGGCCGACACCGGCGTCAACAACGCCGGCGCCTTGAAGGGTGCGGAGCTGCTGAGCAAGCTCGTCAAGGACGGCGTGATGACCAAGGGCGCGGGCTATGCCGAGATGGAAGCGGGCATGGCGCAGGGCAAGGTCGCGATGATGATCAACGGCCCGTGGTCGTGGGACAACCTSAAGAAGGCSAACATCGACTTCGGYGTCGCCARGATYCCSWSSGTSAACGGCAAGAAGGCSGCRCCSTTCGTCGGCGTGCTGGGCGCGATGATCTCCAAGGCCTCGCCGAACCGSGACGTGGCGGTGGAGTTCATCGAGAACTTCATGCTSGCGCCGAAGGGSCTGAAGACGATCAACGACGACGTGCCGCTGGGCACGCCGGCGAGCAAGGCGCTGTTCGCCGAGCTSAAGAGCAACSCGAACATCCAGGCGACGATGGCSAGCGCSCAGGAYGGCGCRCCGATGCCCAACAACCCGGAGATGGGGCGCTTCTGGTCGTCGATGGAGTCGGCGCTGAAGAACATGACCGAGGGCCGCCAGCAGCCGAAGGAGGCGCTGGACGCCGCGGCCAAGCGGATCACGGCCAAGTAATCACAGCAGGCTGACAAGACGATGAAGTACCGGCTGCGCCCCGGCCCGGCCCTGCTCGCGCTCGTGCTGGTGGGCGCGTTGTACGTGGTCGCGATGGTCTACGCGGCCGGGCAGACGCTCTTGGCCGGCACGATGCTCGCGATCACCGCGCTCGCGCTGTGGGTCTACAGCTCGGCGCGGACCTACGCCTGGCGCTACCTGTTCCCCGGCATCGCCGCGGCGCTGGTGTTCGTCGTCTTCCCGATGGTCTACACGATGGCCATCGGGTTCACGAACTACAGCTCGCGCAACCTGCTGGAGTTCCCGCGGGCCACGCAGTACTTCCTCGACGAGACCTTCCGCGGCGGCGAGGGCGCGAGCTATGCGTTCACGCTGCATGAGGACGGGCCGGAGTTCCGGCTGAGGCTGGAGGACGCCGACAGCGGCAAGGCCTGGGTCAGCGGCCGGCTCGCGCTTGCGACCACGACGCCGCTGGAGGTGAAGCTCGCGCCGCAGGACCCGGCGCAGGCGCCGCTGGCCGAGCCGGCCCAGCTCAAGACCGTGATCGCCAGGCAGAAGAACCTGCAGGCGCTGACGCTCTTGCTGCCGGACACACCGACCAAGCTCGTGATGACCGGCCTGCGCCAGTTCGGCGCGGTGCAGCCGCTGTACAAGCGCAACCCCGACGGCTCGCTCGTGAACCAGCAGACGAACGCCGTGCTGCGCCCGAACATGACCAGCGGCTTCTACGAGACCGAGGCCGGCGAGCGCCTGCAGCCCGGCTTCCAGGTCGGCGTGGGTTTTGCCAACTACCAGCGCATCTTCACCGACGCCGCGTTCCGCGAGCCCTTCGTGCGCATCTTCCTCTGGACGGTGGTGTTCTCCGCGCTCACCGTGTTCTTCGGCGCCGCGCTCGGCATGTTTTTGGCTGTTCTCTTCAACTGGGACGCGCTGCGCTTCAAGGGCCTGTACCGCACGCTGCTGTTCCTGCCGTACGCGGTGCCGGGGTTCATTTCCATCCTGGTGTTCAAGGGGCTGTTCAACAACAACTTCGGCGAGATCAACCTGATCCTGGATGCCCTGTTCGGCATCAAGCCGGCGTGGTTCTCGGACCCGCTGCTGGCCAAGGTGATGCTGCTGATCGTCAACGTGTGGCTGGGCTACCCGTACATGATGGTGATCTGCTCGGGGCTGATCAAGGCGATCCCGGCCGACCTGTACGAGGCCTCGGCGGTGGCCGGGGCGGGGCCGTTCACCAACTTCTGGCGCATCACGCTGCCGTTGATATTGAAGCCGCTGACGCCGTTGCTGATCTCGGCCTTCGCGTTCAACTTCAACAACTTCGTGCTGATCAGCCTGCTCACCGGCGGGCGGCCCGATTTCCTGGACACCAGCGTGCCCGCCGGCACCACCGACCTGCTGGTGAGCTACACCTACCGCATCGCGTTCCAGGATTCGGGCCAGCAGTTCGGGCTCGCCGCGGCGATCTCCACCGTCATCTTCGCGATGGTCGCAGTGATCTCGCTGGTGCAGATGCGCCTCACGAAGGTGTCCAGCGATGAACCGAGGTAACTAGCGACATGGCCATCGTCCTCGACAAGAGCCACCGCTGGCGCGTGCTGGCCGCGCATGCGTTCCTGATCGGCCTGGTCGCGCTGGTGATTTTCCCGTTCCTGATGATCCTGTCGATCTCGCTGCGCCCGGGCAACTTCGCCGCCGGCAGCCTGATCCCCGAGACCATCAGCTTCGAGCACTGGAAGCTCGCGCTCGGCATCTCGTACAC
>NZ_JBFUCB010000196.1:0-9588 GCF_056405435.1 Rhizobacter sp. P1_G5
GCTCCGACTTGGTGTGCACGGTCGCCGCGAAACCGATGCCGGATTTCTCGGACCGGTTCTGGATGACCTTCTCGAGGCCGTCGAATGCGCCGCCGCAGATGAACAGGATGTTGGTCGTGTCGATCTGCAGGAAGTCTTGATTCGGGTGCTTGCGACCACCCTGCGGCGGCACCGAGGCCATCGTGCCTTCGACGAGCTTCAGCAGCGCCTGCTGCACGCCCTCGCCCGACACGTCGCGCGTGATCGAGGGGTTGTCGGCCWTGCGCGAGATCTTGTCGATCTCGTCGATGTAGACGATGCCGCGCTGCGCCTTCTCGACGTCGTAGTTGCAGTTCTGCAGCAGCTTCTGGATGATGTTCTCGACGTCTTCGCCGACGTAGCCGGCTTCGGTCAGCGTGGTCGCATCGGCGATCACGAACGGGACGTTGAGCAGGCGGGCGAGCGTCTGGGCCAGCAGCGTCTTGCCCGAGCCGGTGGGGCCGATCAGCAGGATGTTGCTCTTGCTCAGCTCGACGTCGTCCTTAGACGACGCCATGTGCTTGAGCCGCTTGTAGTGGTTGTACACGGCCACCGACAGCGTGCGCTTCGCGGTGTCCTGCCCGATCACGTACTGGTCGAGGCTGGCCTTGATCTCGCTGGGCACCGGCAGGTCTGACTTGGTGGCGCGGGCCTCGGCGGTGTCGGCCGGCACTTCATCGCGAATGATGTCGTTGCAAAGCTCGATGCACTCGTCGCAGATGAAGACCGACGGGCCGGCGATCAGTTTCTTCACCTCGTGCTGGCTCTTGCCGCAGAAGGAGCAGTACAGGACTTTCTCGCTGGAGGAGCCTTTTTTGTCGGCCATGGATGGGTGCGCTGTGCGTTAGGAAGGCTGAGTCAATGATAGAGCAAAAGAATTCCGGCCCAGGCTGTGGAAAAGGGGCCCAAATGGGCCCCGTTCTGTGGCTTTCCGCGGTTTCACCCCGGTTTTACCCGAGGCCCGGTGCCGGATCTGTCAGCTCAGGTCGCTGCGGGCGGGGTGCGCTGCGTCAGCACCTGGTCGATCAGGCCGTATTCCTTGGCCTCGATCGGATCCAGGAAGAAATCACGCTCCATGTCGGCACGGATCTTCTCGATCGACTGGCCGGTGCGTTCCGCGTAGATGCGGTTCAGCTGCTCGCGGGTCTTGAGGATCTCGCGGGCATGGATCTCGATGTCGGTGGCCTGGCCCTGCGCGCCGCCCGACGGCTGGTGGATCATCACGCGCGAATTCGGCAGCGCGAAACGCTTGCCCTTGGCGCCGGCCATCAGCAGGAACGAGCCCATGCTGGCAGCGATGCCCATGCACAGCGTCGACACGTCGGGCTTGATGAACTGCATTGTGTCGAAGATCGACATGCCCGCACTCACCGAACCACCCGGCGAGTTGATGTACAGCGAGATGTCCTTGTCGGGGTTTTCGCTTTYGAGGAACAGCAACTGCGCCACCACCAGGTTGGCCGACTGGTCGTTGACCGGCCCGACCAGGAAGATGACCCGCTCGCGCAGCAGGCGGCTGTAGATGTCGTAGGCCCGTTCACCGCGGCCCGACTGCTCGATGACGATGGGCACCATGCCCAGACTTTGTGTTTCCAGCGCGCTCATGATCGTCCTTGCGTCCTTGAGGAGGTTCGTGATAGTCCCACGGAGATTGGGTTTGATTATGTCGCGACAAGGCCGCGTTCAAAAACAAAGGGCGCCCAGGCCTTTCAGCCCGGCGCCCTTCGCATGACGGCTGACGAAATCAGCCGGCCATCAGTTCGTCGAACGGCAGCACCTTGTCGGTGACCTTGGCCTTGCCCAGCACGAAGTCGGTCACGTTGTTCTCGATGACCACGCCTTCGACCTCGGCCATGCGCTCGCGGCTGCCCAGGTACCAGCGCACCACTTCGGCCGGCTTCTCGTAGCTCTGCGCCATCTCTTCGATGTGCGCCTGCAGCTGCTCGGGCTTGGCCTGCAGGTTGTTCGCGCGGACCAGCTCGGCGACGACCAGGCCCAGGCGCACACGGCGCTCGGCCTGCGGCTGGAAGATCTCGGCGGGGATCGGTGCGGTGTCGGCATCCTTGATGCCGCGCTTCTTCAGGTCGGCGCGGGCGCCTTCGGTCATGCGCTCGACTTCGCCGTTGACCAGCGAGGTCGGCAGGTCGAGCTCGGCGCTCTTGACCAGCGCGTCCATCACCGACGACTTGTTGCGGGCCAGCACGCGGAACTTGACCTCGCGCTCGAGGTTGCGCTTGATGTCGGCGCGCAGTGCATCGACCGTGCCTTCCTTGATGCCCAGCGACTTGGCCAGCGCATCGTTGACCTCGGGCAGGTTCTGCGCCTCAACCTTGTTCAGCGTGACCAGGAAGTCGGCTTCCTTGCCGGCGACGTCCTTGCCCTGGTAGTCCTCGGGGAACTGCAGCGGGAAGGTCTTCGATTCGCCGGTCTTCATGCCGCGCACGGCCTTCTCGAAGGCCTCGAGCATCTGGCCTTCACCGATCAGGAACTGGWAGYCCTCGGCCTTGCCGCCKKCGAAMGGCWCGCCGTCGATCTTGCCTTCGAAGTCGATCGTCACGCGGTCGCCTTCGGCAGCAGCCTCGCCCTGCGCGCGCTGCGCGAAGGTGCGGCGCTGCTTGCGCAGGATRTCCAGCGTCTTGTCGATSGCGGCTTCGGTCACCTCGGTGCTGACGCGCTCGACCTCGGCGGCCGACAGGTCGCCGAGCTTGACTTCGGGGTACACCTCGAAGACGGCATCGAAGGCCATCTGGCCCTCGGGCGCGGTTTCCTTCTCGCTGATGCGCGGGGCACCGGCGACGCGCAGCTTGGCCTCGGCGGTGGCCTGGGCGAAGGCCTGTCCGACCTTGTCGTTCATGACTTCGTACTGCACCGAGTAGCCGTAGCGCTGGGACACCACGCTCATCGGCACCTTGCCCGGGCGGAACCCGTCGGCCTTGACCGTGCGGGACAGGCGCTTCAGGCGCGTTTCGACCTCGTTGTTGATCGTGTCGGCCGCCAGCGTGAGCGTGATGCGGCGTTCGAGCTTCTCGAGGGTTTCTACAGTGACAGCCATGATTGTCTGGACTCTCTGGTTTCGTTAGCTGGTGCGCGGGGGGGGACTCGAACCCCCACACCATCGCTGGCGTCAGGACCTAAACCTGGTGCGTCTACCAATTTCGCCACCCGCGCACATTCTGGGCACATGCAAAAAGCAAAGGGAAGCCGAAGCTTCCCTTTTCAGGCGATTCGGTAAACCGCGTAGTTTAGCTGCTCGCGGCGGCTCTTTCCTCTTCGGCCGGTTTGACGCGGAACCAGGCGGCATACATCGCCGGCAACGCCAGCAGCGTCAGCCCCGTCGCGACGATCAGCCCGCCCATGATCGCGACCGCCATCGGGCCCCAGAACACGCTGCGCGACAGCGGGATCATCGCGAGCACCGCCGCCGCTGCGGTCAGCACGATCGGCCGGAAGCGCCGCACCGCCGATTCGACGATCGCCTCCCAGGCCGGCACGCCGCGCGCACGGTCCTGCTCGATCTGGTCGATCAGGATCACCGAGTTGCGCATGATCATGCCCATCAGCGCGATCACGCCGAGCAGCGCGACGAAGCCGAACGGCCGGTTCAGCAGCAGCAGCGCGCCCGCCACGCCGGCGATGCCGAGCGGGCCGGTGAGGAACACCAGGATCGAACGCGAGAAGCTGTGCAGCTGCAGCATCAGCAGCGTGAACATGATGAACAGCGCGAGCGGCAGGCCCGCGGCGATCGAGCCCTGCCCCTTGCTGCTCTCCTCCACCGCGCCGGCGATCTCGATGCGGTAGCCGTCCGGCATGGTCTTCTGCAGCTTGTCGAGATCCGGCCACACCTGCGTCGTGACCGTCGGGCCCTGCAGGCCCTCGACCACGTCGCCCTGCACCGTCACCGCATAGTCGCGGCCCTCGCGCCACAGCACGCCCGGCTCCCAGGTGAAACCGACCTTGGCGATCTGCGTCAGCGGGATCGAGCGCCCGCTGGCCGTCGGCAGGTAGGCGTTGCCGATGTCGGTGATGGCGTTGCGCTCGTCCAGCGGCTGGCGCACGACGATGTCGACCAGCCGGTCGGCTTCGCGGTACTGCCCGACGGTGTTGCCCGACAGGATGGTGCGCGACGCGGTGGCGATGGCCTGGCTGGTGACGCCCAGTGCGCGCGCCTTGTCCTGGTCGACCTCCAGGCGCAGCACCTTGACCGATTCGTTCCAGTTGTCGTTCACGCCGCGCATGTTCGGGTTGGCGCGCAGGATGTCCTTGGCCTTGTCGGCCCAGGCACGGGCCTGCGCCGCATCCGGCCCCATCACGCGGAACTGCACCGGGTACGGCACCGGCGGCCCGTTCGGCAGCAGCTTGACGCGGCCGCGTGCATCGGGGAACTCCTCGGCCAGCATCTTCGGCAGCTTCAGGCGCAGCGACTCGCGCGTCGGCAGGTCCTTCGGGATCAGGATCACCTGGCTCACGTTGGTCTGCGGGAAGATCTGGTCGAGCGGCAGGTAGAAGCGCGGCACGCCGCTGCCGACCCAGATCGACACGTCGACCACGCCCGGCTCCTTCAGCATGCGTGCCTCGAAGCGCTTGGCCAGTTCCTCGCTCGACTGGATGGTGGCGCCCTCGGGCAGCCACAGGTCGACCAGGATCTCCGGCCGACTCGAATCGGGGAAGAACTGCTGCTGCACCTTGCCCATGCCGGCCAGGCCCAGCACGAAGGTGCCGATGGTCAGGCCGATCGTGATCCAGCGGTGYTKCACGCACCAGTTCACCGCGCGCCGGAAGCGCGTGTAGAACGGCGTGTCGAACAGCTCATGGTGCTGCTCGCCCTCGTGCATCTTGCTCTTGCTGTGCAACAGCTTGGCACCGAGGTACGGCACGAAGTACACCGACACCACCCACGAGATCAGCAGCGCCGCGGTGGTCACCGCGAAGATCGCGAACGTGTACTCGCCCACCGTCGAGCGGGCCATGCCGATCGGCAGGAAGCCGGTCGCGGTGATCAGCGTGCCGGTCAGCATCGGCATCGCGGTCACGTCGTAGGCGAAGGTCGCGGCGCGCATCTTGTCGTAGCCCTCCTCGAGCTTGCGCACCATCATCTCCACCGAGATGATCGCGTCGTCGACCAGCAGCCCGAGCGCGATGATCAGCGAGCCGAGCGAGATCTTGTGCAGCCCGACACCCCAGTAGAACATCGTGACGAAGGTGATCGCGAGCACCAGCGGGATCGTGATGCCCACCACCAGGCCCGGCCACACGTCGATGCGCAGCGGTCTGGTGTGCAGGCCCAGGCTGATGAAGCTGACGGCCAGCACCACCACCACCGCCTCGATCAGCACGTGCACGAACTCGCCGACCGACTTGGTCACGGCCGAGGGCTGGTCCTGGATCTGCGACAGCTCGATGCCGATCGGCAGCTCCTTCTGGATCGCCGCGACGCGGTGCTTGAGCTGGTTGCCCAGCTCGATGATGTCGCCGCCCTTGGCCATCGAGATGCCGAGCGCGATGACTTCCTTGCCCTGGTGGCGCACCTTGACGGCCGGCGGATCGACGTAGTCGCGCTTGATGGTGGCGATGTCGGACAGGCGCAGCGTGCTCGCGACGCCGGTGCCGGGGTTGGTGGCGCGGATCGGGAAGGCCGCGAGCTCGTCGACCGAGTTGAACTGGCCACCCACGCGCACCTGCAGGTTGTCGCTGCCGGCGTTCAGCACGCCGGCGCCCTCGACCGCGTTCTGCGCGCCGAGCTGGGCGATCACCTGGTTGAAGTCGAGGCCCATCGAGGCCAGGCGCTTCTGCGAGATCTCGATGAAGATCTTCTCGGGCTGCGCACCGAACACCTGCACCTTGGCGACATCGGGCACCTTCAGCAGCTTCTGGCGCGTTTCCTCGGCACGCTGGCGCAGCTCTTCATAGGTGAATCCGTCGGCAGACAGCGCGAAGATCGAGCCGTAGACATCGCCGAACTCGTCGTTGAACACCGGCCCGATCACGCCCGACGGCAGCGTCGAGCGCATGTCGCCGATCTTCTTGCGCGTCTGGTACCAGACGTTGTTGACTTCCTTCGGCGGCGAGCTGTCCTTGATCTGGAAGATGGTCAGCGACTCGCCCGGCTTGGTGTAGCTGCGGATCTTGTCGGCGTACGGCGCTTCCTGCAGCGTCTTCTCGATCTTGTCGGTGACCTGCTCGGCCATCTGCTGCGCSGTGGCGCCCGGCCAGWAGGCCTGCACCACCATCGCGCGGAAGGTGAASGGCGGRTCYTCGTCCTGSCCSAGCTGGAAGTAGGCGACGAAGCCCAGCACCATCAGCACCACCATCAGGTAGCGCGTCAGCGGCTGGTGTTCGAGGGCCCAGCGGGAGATGTTGAAACGCGAGGTCGGCGCGTCGTCGTGTGTGTCTTGGGGGCTGCTCATGCGGTGCCTCGGGCGCTGGGCTTAGCGGGATGCCGCGCTGGCGGCAGGCGCCATCGCAGCCGGGTTGCCGTTCTGCGCGGTCGGCTCGACGTACATCTTCACCTGCTGCCCGGGCGACAGCACGTGCACGCCGGCCGTCACCACCACCTGCCCGGGCGCGAGGCCGGCGGCCACCACCACGGTGTTGCCGTCGGCACCGGCCACCTGGATCGGCTGCGCCTTGACGCTGAGCACGCCCTGGGCGTTCTTGTCGACCAGCCATACCGACGTGCGGCCCTGCAGCTCGGTGACCGCCGACAGCGGCAGGCGCACCACGTTCGACTGCTGCGGCAACTCGATCAGCACGGTGGCGGTCTGGCCGAGGCGGGCCGGCAGCTCGCCGATGTCGGCCTTGATCTGGAACGTGCGGGTCGCGGCATCGGCAGCCGCGGCCACCTCGCGGATCGACGCGGACACCGCGTCATTGCTACCCCATAGCCTCACCTTCAGCGCACCGGGCTTGCGGGCGAGCGCCCGCAGGTCGCTCACATGGTCTTCAGGCACCGAGAACACCACATCGCGCGGGCCGTCCTGCGCGAGGCGCACGACCGAGGTGCCGGCGGCCACCACCATGCCCGGCTCGGCATCGACGCCGGTGATCACGCCATTGGAATCGGCCACCAGCGCCGCATAGGCGGCCTGGTTGCCCTGCACGCCGGCCTGCGCGCGCGCCTGGTCGAATTGCGCCTGGGCGGACTTCAGCGCGGTGTCGCGGCGCTCCAGCTCGGCCGAGCTGATGAAGCCTTGGTCGCGCAGGTCCTTGTAGCGCTTGTAGTCGGCATTCGCGAGCTCGAGGTTGGTCTGCGCCGCGGCAAGCGCCGCGCGGGCCGACTCCTGCGCCAGCTTCAGATCCTGCGGATCGAGCTGCGCGAGCACCTGGCCGGCCTTCACGGTGTCGCCCACGTTCGCCGTGCGGCGCGTGATCTTGCCGCCGACCCGGAAGCCGAGCTTCGATTCGGTGCGCGCCCTGATCTCGGCCGCGTACTCGCGGGTGCCGCCCGCGGCCCCGTTGGCGACGGTCAGCGTGCGGACCGCCCGCACCGGCTCGGCGGCAGGCTCGGTCTTGGAACAGGCAGCCAGGACGGCCACACCGGCCAAGGCAATGAACAGCGTGGATCGCATCGGAATCCTCTTCGAAGCGGTGAACGGGGGCGGTAATTCTGGAGACGGGGGCTGATGTCAGTTACGGTACAACTGACTGACCGGTCAGTAATGTATTCGGGTCAATCCCAGGTGTCAAACCGTCCCTGGCATCTTTCGATGCGTCACGAGCGTCCGGGGCCGACCCAGCGACAATGCGCGCTGAATTGATCACGACCGACGATGACGCCCCAGCAATACGTGCAGGACAAGGCCGCCAGGAGCGGCTCGAGCTTCTACTACGCCTTCCTTTTCCTGCCACCGCCACGCCGCGCGGCGATCACCGCGTTTTACGCCTTTTGCCGCGAGGTGGACGATGTCGTCGACGAAGTTCAGGACCCGGGCGTCGCCGCCACCAAGCTCGCCTGGTGGCGCAAGGAGGCGGCCAGCGCCTTCGCCGGGCACGCCTCCCATCCGGTGATGCAGGCCCTGATGCCCCTCACCGCCGAGTTCGGCATCCGCGCCGAGCACCTCAATGCGGTGATCGACGGCTGCCAGATGGATCTGGATCAGTCGCGCTACCTCGACTACGCCGGGCTGCAGCGCTACTGCCACCTGGTGGCCGGCGTGGTCGGCGAAGTCGCGGCCAGCATCTTCGGCCGCAGCACCGACCAGACGCTGCAGTACGCCCACAAGCTGGGCCTGGCGATGCAGCTGACGAACATCATCCGCGACGTCGGCGACGACGCCCGCCGCGGCCGCATCTACCTGCCGATCTCCGAATTGCAGCAGTTCGACGTGAAAGCGCATGAACTGCTCAAGCGCACCGCGCCATGGGGCTACAGCGAGCGCTTCACCGCGCTGATGCGCTTCCAGGCGGAGCGGGCGCACCGCTGCTACGACGAGGCCTTCGCGCTGCTGCCCGACGCCGACCGCGTGGCGCAGAAGCCCGGCCTGATGATGGCCAACATCTACCGCACGCTGCTGCGCGAGATCGAAGCCGGCGATTTCCAAGTGCTGCACCAGCGCGTCTCGCTGACGCCGATCCGCAAGCTGTGGATCGCCGCCCGCACCCACTGGAAGGGGCGCTGAGGCGCGCATCGCCACGGCGCTGGTCAAGCCAGTTTTCGCCATGCAAAATGGCGGACAACTGAATGAGAGTGCCGCGATGAAAAGCAAAGAGGGCCAGACCCCGGCGATCCAGGTGCTGGAGCGCATGTTTTCGCTGCTGGACCTGCTGGCGTCCCACCAGGATCCGATCTCGCTGAAGCTGATCAGCGAGCAGACGGGGCTGCACCCATCGACCGCCCACCGCATCCTCAACGACCTGACGGTCGGCCGCTATGTCGACCGGCCCGAGGCCGGCAGCTACCGGCTGGGCATGCGCCTGCTGGAACTGGGCAACCTGGTGAAGGCCCGCCTTGACGTGCGCGACGCCGCGCTCGGCCCGATGCGCGAATTGCACAAGCTGACGCACCAGCCGGTGAACCTGTCGATGCGCCAGGGCGACGAGATCGTCTACATCGAGCGCACCTACAGCGAACGCTCTGGCATGCAGGTGGTTCGCGCCGTCGGCGGGCGGGCACCGCTGCACCTCACGTCGGTCGGCAAGCTGTTCCTCGCGCATGACGATCCGCAGCGCGTGCGGGCCTATGCCAACCGCACCGGGCTGGCCGGCCACACGCGCAACAGCATCACCGAGGTGGCCACGCTGGAGCGCGAGCTGTCGAAGGTGATGCAGTACGGCACCGCGCGCGACGATGAAGAGCTGGAACTGGGCGTGCGCTGCATGGCCGCCGGCATCCTCGACGACCAGGGCAAGCTGGTGGCCGGGCTGTCGATCTCGGCGCCGGCCGACCGGCTGGAGGAAGCCTGGCTGGAGCGGCTGAAGGCGACCGCCTCGCAGATCTCGGCGGCGCTCGGGCACCGCGGCTGAAATGCAAGAAGCCCGGCGTCACCGGGCTTCTCGGATATCGACGGAAACGTCAGCGCTCAGGACGTGAGCTTCGGCGCCTCATGGGCCACCGTGGCAGGCGCTGCCACCGCC
>NZ_JBFUCB010000197.1:0-9559 GCF_056405435.1 Rhizobacter sp. P1_G5
GGCCCTCGCGCAGCGGGCGCACATCCTTGTCGGGCTTGGGCGCGAAACGCAGCCGCACGCCGGGCGCGTCGCGCGCGGTGCGTGCCGCCAGCAGGTGCGCGAAGGCCTCGGTGAAGCCGTCATTGGCCCGGATGGTGAACAGGCGCCCGAGCGTGCCCAGGTCCAGGTCGGGCCCGGCCGGCTGCAGCACGGCAGCCGCTTCGTCGACC
Source organism: Rhizobacter sp. P1_G5 (assembly GCF_056405435.1). Taxonomy (NCBI): domain Bacteria; kingdom Pseudomonadati; phylum Pseudomonadota; class Betaproteobacteria; order Burkholderiales; family Sphaerotilaceae; genus Rhizobacter; species Rhizobacter sp. P1_G5. The sequence goes on from NZ_JBFUCB010000197.1 coordinate 210, forward strand.
AGGGCCTTCACCTGCTCGCGCAACGCCAGCGCCCGCGGGGTCGGCACCATCGCCCGGCCCGCACGCACCAGCAGCTCGTCACCCGTCGCTTCGCGCAGCCGTGCCAGCGTGCGGCTCATCGCCGATTCGCTCAGCCCCAGCCGCTCGGCCGCCCGGGAGACGCTGCCCTCCGAGAGCAAGGCATTCAACGCAATGAGAAGATTGAGGTCGATGTCAGCGGGCATCCGCTGAACCTAGCATGGTTTGGCGGTGTCGATCCGGCGCCGCATGCAGGAACAAGATGCGCGCCACGCTCTGTGGCGGCCGGGGTCGTCGACCTATGCTGACGTGGCGCGATCGAGCGTCCCCCTCCGGTCCACCAGCCATGTCATCCACCGTCCTCGAATCCAACTCGTCCCCGGTCCCTCACCGCGCCGATTCCAGCGCAGACAACGAGCTCGACGGCCTGCCGCTGCCAAGGCGCTACGCGGCGGTCGCCGCGATCCTCGGCGCGATCGTGCTGGTGGTGCTCGACGGCGCGATCGCCAACGTCGCCCTGCCCAGCATCGCGCAGCAGCTGCACGCCGCGCCGGCCGACGCGGTCTGGATCGTCACCGCCTACCAGCTGGCGATCGTGATGTTCCTGCTGCCCGCGTCTGCCGTCGGCGAGCGGCTGGGCTACCGCCGCGTCTTCACCGCCGGGATCGCGCTGTTCACCGTGGCGTCGGTGCTGTGTGCGCTGGCGCCGTCGCTGCCCTGGCTGGTCGCGGCCCGATGCCTGCAGGGCCTGGGCAGCGCGGCGGTGATGCCGCTGGGGCTGGCACTGCTGCGCTTCACCTATCCGCGCCGCTTGCTGGGCCAGGCGATCGCCTGGAACGCGCTGACGGTGGCGGGCGCCTCGGCGGCCGGGCCGGCCGTCGGCGCGGCCTTGCTGTCGGTCGCGAGCTGGCCGTGGCTGTTCGCGGTGAACCTGCCGGTCGGCGCGTTGGTGCTGGCCGCCTGTGCCGGGCTGCCGAACCCGCCCGGTACCGGGCGCCGCCTCGACATCGCCAGCATCGCGCTCAACGCGCTGATGTTCGCCGCCTTCGTGCTGGGCAGCGACTGGCTGCCGTCGTTTCCGTGGTACGGCGCGGCCTTGCTCGCCGTGTCGGCCGTTTCGCTGGTGCTGCTGGTGCGGCGCGAGATGCCGAAGGCGGCGCCGCTGATCCCGCTCGATCTTCTGCGGGTGCCGTCGTTCCGCATCTCGGTCATCGCGTCGGTGTGCTGCTTCACCGGGCAGATGATCGGCTACGTGTCGCTGCCGTTCTACTTCCAGCACGAGCTGGGCCTGGGTGTGGCCGCCACCGGCCTGCTGATGACGCCGTGGCCGCTGGCGGTGATGGTGGCCGCGCCCTTGTCGGCGCGCCTGGCCCGGCGCGGCGTGCCGACCGCGTGGCTCTGCGCCATCGGCGGGGCCTGCCTCTCGCTCGGCCTGGCGCTGTGCGCCGCCTGGCCGGTTCACGGCGACCCCTGGCTGCCGATGGTGATCTTCACGAGCCTGACGGGCCTCGGCTTCGGGTTCTTCCAGACACCCAACAACCAGAACATGCTGCTCGCCGCGCCGAAGGAGCGCAGCGGCGCGGCCGGCGGTGCGCAGGGCACCGCGCGGCTGACCGGGCAGACGCTCGGCAGCCTGTCGATCGGGCTGCTGTTCGCGCTGCTGCCGTCGGTGAGCGCGGTGCACTGGGGCCTGGCGCTCGGGGCGGTGGCTGCGCTGGCCGCCGCCGTGATCAGCCTGCTGCGACGCTCTTCTGCAAGCGCCACAGCAGCATGAACGACACGATCGACGCGCCCACCACGACGTGCCCGATCCGGTCGAAATGCTGCAGCCGGCCGTCGGCCCCCAGCGTGACGATGTGGCCGGCGATCACCGACGCGACGCCGCCCGACAACTGCTGCACCGACGCGCTGATCGCGTTGAACGCGCCGCGCTGCGCCGGTGTCGGAACGCCCGCCACGATGGCCTGGAACGGGATCATCCGCGAGAAGATGCCGACGAACAGCACCGCGTTGACCGCGATCAGCACCGGCAGCGGCACCGGGTCGAGGTGCGTGTAGATCTCCACCATCGTCATCGACAGCAGCGTGCCCACCGTGAACACGCGGAACTTGCCGAACCTGTCGGCGGCCCGCCCGATCAGCGGCCCGAACACGATGGTGCACAGCCCCGTCACCAGGTAGATCGTCGGCAGGCTGTGCATGCTGATGCCCAGGTTGTTGACGGTGAAGGCACTGCTGAACGGCATCAGCATGAAGCCGCCGGTGGTCAGCAGCGCGGTCGTCGCGAACGCCAGCAGGTGGCGCGGCACGGTCACCGTGTGCAGCAGGTGGCTGAAGGCGCCACGCTCCTGCGGCAGTTTCAGGTGCGCATCCACCGGCTGCAGCCGCCAGGCCACCACCAGCCCGCCCACCAGGCCGAGCGCGGCCATCGCGAAGAAGGGCATGTGCCAGTCCCACCGGCTCGACAGGTACAGCCCGGCCGGCAGGCCCAGCACCTGGCTGGCCGCGAACGCGGTCTGGATCAGGCCCATCACGCGCCCGCGCATCGACGCCGGGAACAGGTCGGTGGCAATCGCGAGCACGATCGAGCCGATCACGCCGCCGAACAGGCCGGTGACGATGCGCGCTGCCAGCAGGCTCTCGAAGGTGGGTGACAGCCCGCACCACAGCGTGCCCAGCACGAAGCCGGTGTAGAAGAACAGCAGCAGCTTCTTGCGGTCGAAGCGGTCCGCGAAACCGGCCGTCARCAGCCCGGCCGCACCGGCGCTGAACGCATAGGCCGAGACGACGAGCCCGAACTGCTTCGGCGTGATCGACAGCGCCGGCATGATCAGCGCGCCGAGCGGCGCCATCAACATGAAGTCGAGGATGACCGCGAACTGCAGGAACGCGAGCAGCCCCAGCACCACCTTCTGGTACGGCGAGAAGGCCTGCGGCGGCGCCGGGGGCGCGAGGGAAGGAGTGCTCATTCAGGGGCTCCGGTGCGGGCGTCGGCGGGCGGGCGGGTGTCGGGGCGATTGTCAGGGCGAATTCCGCGGCGGAACTGCTCGCGCTCTTCAGGTGTCATCGCGTGCCAGTCGGGGCCGCAGCGTCCGCCGGACCGGTGCCCGAAGCGGTGGCCGAACCGATGGCCGTGCCAGCCGCCGTGCCAGCCACCATAGCCGCGGAAGCCGCCGAACAGGATGCGGCACAGCACCAGCAGGCCCAGCGCATGCGGGTAGTCGATCGCCTGCGCACCGGCCAGCAGCCCGGGGATCACCGCATTCCACAGTGCCATCACGACACCGCCCAGCGCGGCGATTGCGACCAGGCCCAGCACGAAGCGCCCGAAAAACATGGCCTTGAATCTCATCATCGTTCTCCTTCAATCGTCCAATTCGTCGTAGATGGGTTGCAGCCGCGAGCGCAGGTAGAGCACCGCGTAGCGCTTGCGGGCGAGCAAGGTGTTGAGCGGCACGCCGGTCTGCGTAGCCATCTCCTTGAAACTGAGGCCGTCGAGCTCGTGCGCGACGAACACCTCGCGCTGGTTGGCCGGCAGGTCGTCGAGCGCCTGTTGCAACGTGCCCAGCAGCACCGATCGCGCATAGGCCGCCTCCGGCCCGCCGTCCGGGTCAGGCAGCGCCAGGTCCAGCCGCATGTCCGTGTCGTCCGGATCGCCGCTGTCGACCAGCGGCTCCTCGCGCTTCTTGCGGAAGCGGTCGACGATGCGGTTGCGCGCCACCTGGAACAGCCAGGCGCTCACCTGCTCGATCGCTGACGGCAACCGGTACGCCTCGACGAACTCCTCGAGCACGTCCTGCAGGATGTCTTCGGCGTCGGTCGGGTCAGCCACGCGGTGCCGGATGAACGCGCCGAGCCGGCCGGACTCGCGGCGCACGGTGGCGGTGATGTCTTGCTCGTGATCGGGGTCGGGTGCGGTCACGAGGGCAGGGGGCGTTGGCGGATCCATGCCTGGGAAGACGTTCCAGGCGGCGGGATATTGTGCGGCCGCATATCGATCTGCGCACACGGTCGTTCCCGGCCGGCGCCGTGGCAGCTACCGTCCCCGGCCGCTTCCACCGCAGCCCCATGTCCAGCCCATCCCCACGCGCACCCGCCACCTTCGACCTCGAGCTGCTGCGCAGCTTCGTCGCGGTCGTCGATGCCGGCAGCTTCGCCGCGGGCGGCACGCGGCTCGGGCGCACGCAGTCGGCGGTCACGCAGCAGATCCAGCGGCTGGAGCTGCAGGCCGGCCTGCCGCTGTTCCAGAAGGAGGGCCGCCAGAAGCTGCTGACCGACCCCGGCCGGCAGTTGCTGCGCTATGCGCGCGAAATGCTCGCGCTGAACGACGAGGCGGTGCACACGCTGGCCGACAGCGGGCTGCGCGGCTCGCTGCGCATMGGCKCGCCGCACGACGTGGCCGACACGCTGCTGCCGGGCCTGCTCGGGCGCATCGCGCGCTCGTCGCCGCACCTGCGGCTGGAGATCAACGTCGGCCGCAGCCCGCACCTGATGGAGTCGCTGCAGCGCGGCGAACTCGACATGACGATCTCGACCCGCGAGGACAGGGCCCTCGAAGGCATCCTGCTGCACCGCTCGCCGACGGTGTGGCTCAGCGCGCTGCAGTTCAAGCCGTCGCCGCGCGAGCCGCTGCCGCTGATCCTGATCGACGAGCCGAGCATCTTCCGCCGCCTCGCGCTCGAGGCGCTGGACCGCGCCCGCGTGCCGTGGCGGCTGTCGTACTCGTCGTCGAACCTGATCGGCGTGAAGGCCGCATTGCTGGCCGGCCTGGGTGTCACCGCGCGCAGCATGGAACTGCTCGGCCCCGAACTGCGGGTGCTCGGCGAATCCGACGGCCTGCYGCGCCTGCCCGAGGTCAGCTACCACCTGTGGGTGCGGCCGAACACCGCGAACCCGGTCGCGCGCCAGGCCTTCGAGCTGATCCGGAACACGCGCAGCCTGCCGGCGAGTGGGGCGCGTGCCAATGCATCAGCGCGGCAGGCGAAAACATCGTGAACGCTGATGTGTCGGGGCAGGGCATGGCTGCATCGGTCGACATCCCATGCATTGCAGATCAATCACTTGCACGCGTTCTGATGGCGATCGCCACCCGTCGCAACGCCTTCATTCATAAGCATATGAGCCGTGCAAGGTTCACGGCGACCGGCCTGCTTCCTACGATGCGCCTCCACATCCACGCTCCCCAACGGACCTCCCCATGACCCTCGCTTCGCTCGCACGCCTCGCTGTCGGCGCGCTCGCCCTGGCCACCGGTGCGGCCCAAGCCGACGCCACGCTGGACAAGATCCGCAAGGAAGGCCGCATCGTCGTCGGCGTGATGATCAGCGGCGGCCCGTTCGGCGYGATCGATCCGGCCACGCAACGCTTCGTCGGCTGGAATCCGGAGCTGGCCCGCGAACTGGCACGCGGCCTCGGCGCGCAGCTGGAGGCGGTGCAGGTGCTGCCGTCCAACCGCGTGCAGTTCCTGCAGGCCGGCAAGGTCGATGCGCTGATCGCCGCGATGGAGCTGACGCCCGAGCGCATCGAGATCCTCGGCTACGCGCCGACGCCGCACTACCGCGTCGGCGGCACCGCGGCGGTGCTGAAGAGCAGCGGCATCCAGCGTTGGGAAGACCTGCGCGGCAAACCGGTGTGCCTGTCGCAGGGCAGCAGCTACGCGAAGCCGCTCACCGAGCTGTACGGCGCGCAGGTGAAGGGCTTCAAGGGCTCGTCCGAATCGCTGCTCGCGTTGCGCGGCGGCAACTGCATCGCCGCGGTGCACGACACCACGCTGCTCAACCCGCTGCTGAAGGACAACCCCGAGTGGAAGGACTACGCCGCGCCGCTGCCCGAGCTGAACCCGGCGCTGTCGGTGATCTGGGTCCGCAAGGGCGAGACCGACACCATCGCCGCGATCGACAAGGTGGTGCAGGGCTGGCACCGCAGCGGCTGGCTGATCGACACCGAGAAGCGCCTGGGCATCACGCCGCCGAACCCGCTGCTGCCCGAGCTGCACGCGAAGCTGAAGGCCGCGCCGTGAAGCGCCTGGCCCTCATGGCGGCCGCGCTGGCGGCCTTCGCAGTGGCACTGCCTGCACAGGCCGATGCCACGCTCGACAAGCTGCGCAGCCGCGGCAAGCTCATCGTCGGCGTCGTGCTGTCGGGCCCGCCGTTCGGCAGCATCGATCCGGCGACGCAAAAGCACGTCGGCTACAACGTCGAGCTGGCCGAGGCCGTCGCGGCCGGCCTGAAGGTCGGCGTCGAGACGGTGCAGGTGCAGCCGTCGAACCGCGTGCAGTTCCTGCAATCCGGCAAGGTCGACATCCTGATCGCCAACATGCAGTGGACGGCCGAGCGCGCCGAGATCCTCGATTTCGTGCCGACGCCGTTCGAAGAGGTCGGCGGTGCCGCGATCGCCCGCAAGGGCGCGGGGCTGAAGAGCTGGGCCGACCTGCGCGGCAAGACGGTGTGCGTCTCGCAGGGCTCCAATTTCACGAAGCCGCTGGAGGAGCTGTACGGCGCGCAGGTCAAGGCCTTCCGCGGCCAGCCCGAATCGCAGCTCGCGTTGCGCGGCGGCAACTGCGTGGCCGCCGTGCACGTCAGCCCGACGCTGCAGCACCTGCTGGCCACCAGCCCCGAGTGGACCGACTACGAGCTGCCGCTGCCCGGCGACCTGATCCCGTCGCCGTCGGTGATCTGGGTGCGCAAGGGCGAGGGCGACACCCGCGCGGCGATCGACCGCATCGTGCAGCAATGGCACCGCAGCGGCTGGCTGATCGAGGTCGGCAAGCGCAACGGCATGCCGCCGACTCGCAAGCTGAAGGAGCTGCACGAGCAGTTCCGCAAGACGCCTGCCTGACCCGACATGCTGCAACTGTCGAAACGCGTCCGGCGCATCCGCCTGTCGCCGAATGCTGCCGCCGGCCAGCGCGCGAAGGACCTCGCCGCGCAGGGCCGCGACATCCTCGTGCTGACCTCCGGCGAGCCCGATTTCGATACGCCGGCGCCGGTGCGTGCGGCCGGCATCGCCGCGATCGAGGGCGGCCAGACGCGCTACACCGCGATGCCGGGCATCGCGCCGCTGCGCCAGGCGATCGCAGCGCAGCTCGCGCGTGCGCAGGGCCTGGATGTGACTCCGGCGCAGGTCGTCGTCTCGAACGGCGCGAAGCAGGTGCTCTACCAGGCGCTGGCCGCGACGCTCGACCCCGGCGACGAGGCGATCGTGCCGGCGCCGTACTGGCCGGCCTTCATCGACATGGTGCTGCTGTGCGATGCGAAGCCGGTGATCGTGGCGACCACGCCGGCCAGCGGCTTCAAGCTGACGGCCGCGCAGCTCGCCGCGGCGCTGACGCCACGCACCCGCGTGCTGATCCTGAACTCGCCGGGCAACCCGAGCGGCGCGGTCTACGGCGAGGCCGACTGGCTCGCGCTGGCCGAGGTGCTGCGCGCGCATCCGCAGGTCGTCGTCGTGCTCGACGAGATCTACGAACACATCCGCTTCGACGACGCGCCGGCGCGCCACCTGCTGGTGCTGGCGCCCGACCTGGCGCCGCGCACCGTGCTCGTCAACGGCGCGTCGAAGACCTATGCGATGACAGGCTGGCGCGTCGGCTGGGGCATCGCGCCGCTGCCGCTTGCGCAGGCGATGACGGCACTGCAGTCGCAGGTGTCGTCGGCACCGAGCGCGATCAGCCAGGCCGCGGCGCTGGCCGCGATCGAGGGCGACCAGGGTTTCGTGCGCGAGGCGGCTGCCGCCTACCACCGTCGGCGCGACATCGTCGTCGACGGGCTGGCGCGCGTGCCGGGGCTGCAACTGCTGCCGCCGCAAGGTGCCTTCTTCGCGTTCGTGCATGTCGGCGGCCTGATCGGGCGCCGCAGCGCCGGTGGCCGCGTACTGCGCACCGATGCCGACGTGACCGACTGGCTGCTGGACGAGGCCGGTGTCGCGGTCGTCGACGGCGCGTCGTTCGGGCTGTCGCCGTACATCCGCCTGTCGACCGCTGCGGCCGACGAGGTGCTGCACGACGCGGTGCGGCGCATCGCCGAGGCCGTGGCCGCGCTGCCGGAAGGCCGGCATGGCTGACGCGCTGCTGCAGGCTGCCGTCGCGGCGCTGAAGCCGCTCGGGCTGAACTACGCGTTCGTGCTGGATGCGGGCGAGCGCTCGGCCTTCCTGCGTGGCATGGGCGTCACGCTGGAGCTGTGCGTGGCGGTGATCCCCGGCAGCCTCGCGGTGGGCATCGCGCTCGCCGCGGCGCTGACCAGCGGGCGCGCCTGGCTGGCCGTGCCGGCACGCGCCTTCGTCGAGGTGACGCGCAACACGCCGACCCTCGTGCAGCTGTACTGCGCTTTCCTGGTGCTGAACATGCTGATCACGCAGCAGTTCAGGCAGTTCGGCGCCGGCAACCCGCTGACGCCGTTCGTCTGGGTCTTCATCGTCGTCTCTCTGCACAAGGGTGCGTTCCATGCCGAGGCGCTGCGCGCCGGCATCCAGGCGGTGCCGGCGGCCATGCTGGAGGCAGCACGCTCACTCGGCTTCAGCCGGCGCCATCTGCTGTGGCGCATCGAGATGCCGCTCGCGCTGCGCTTTGCGCTGCCGTCGCTGGTGAACAACGTGGTCGACCTGGTGAAGATGACGGCGGTGGCCTCGGCGATCGCGGTCGGGGACGTGACCTACGAGTCGATCATGATCTGGACCAACCGCGACAACGTGCTGGAACTGCTGCTGCTGATCCTGCTGTACTTCGGCGCGCTGACCTGGGCGGTGGCTCGGGCCGGGCGCTGGCTGGAAGGGCGCTTGCGCATGCCGGGATACGGGCAATGACGGCGCTGGAGCACCTGTGGCAATGGATGCCTGCGCTGCTGCACGGCATGGCCGCCAACATCGGCATCAGCCTGCTGGCGGTGGCGCTGGGCACGCTGGTCGGGTTGGTGATCGGCGCCGCCTCGCTGTCGCACGCAGCGCTGCTGCGGGGCTTCACACGAGTGTGGGTGCAGCTGTTCCGCAATGCGCCGGTGCTGGTGCTGATCTATTTCACGACCTACGTGTTCCCGTTCGAGATCGGCCCGGCCGCGTGGCGGCTGCCGTTCCCCGACTGGCTGAAGGTGGTGCTGGGTCTCGCGCTGCCGACCAGCGCCAACGTGGCCGAGATCTTCCGCGGCGCGGTGCAGTCGATTCCCTCCGCACAGTGGGAGGCCGCGCAATCGCTCGCGATGCGGCGCGCCCAGGTGTTCCGCGTCGTGATCCTGCCGCAGTGCCTGCGCCGCATGCTGCCGCCGTGGATGAACCTGTACGCGAGCATCGCGATGAGCACCTCGCTCGCGTCGCTGGTGGGCGTGCACGACCTGGTCGACAC
>NZ_JBFUCB010000198.1:0-9529 GCF_056405435.1 Rhizobacter sp. P1_G5
GGCGCGCATCGATGCCGGCTCCGGCAGCGTCACCGCGGGTTCGACGATCACGTTGAGCGGCAGCGGCTCGTCGGCGCCGGCCGGCCACACCATCACCGGCTACCAGTGGACGCTGACCGCCGGCAGCAGCATCGCGAGCTTCACCAGTGCCACCAATGCCGCGACCGTGACGGTCGCGACGACGGCGGCCGGCAGCTTCACCGTGAGCCTGACCGTCACCGACGACGCCGCGCACCAGGCGACCAGCACCGCCTCGGTCACCGTGTCGGCCGCGTCGACGCCGACCACTCCCACCACGCCGACGACGCCGAGCGCCTCCGCCCCGAGCGGCGACAGCGGCGGCGGTGCCCTCGGCTGGCCGTGGCTGGCCGGGCTGCTCGCGGCGGTGCTGGCGCTGCGCGGGCCGCACGGCCGGCGCAGACCCTTGCACACAACTTGAGGCCCCGCATTGGGGCATGATCTCCACTCGACGGAGACATCCCCATGCGCCACTTCCTGACACTCCCCTGCGCCCTCGCGGTGCTCGGCGCCCTGGCCGCCGGTCACGCCGCCGCGGCGACCCCCCTGCCGGACCGTTCGCTGCCGGCCGCCTCGACGGCGCCACGCGCGCTCGGTCTGCTGGTGAAGCTGAAGGACGCACCGTCGCACGAGCAGGCCGCGGCACTCGGCATCACGAGGGCGGGCACCGAGCGGCTGCAGGGCGTGATGCGCGCCTCCGGCCTCGCGCCGCTGAAGATCTCGCCGAACGGGCGCGCGGCGCAGCGGGTCGATTTCGACCACGTGCTGTCGGCCGGCGAGGCCGCGACGATGGCCGCCAAGCTGCGGGCGCAACCGGACGTGGAGTGGGTCGTCACCAACGACCTGGAGCGCCGGCTGGCGCTGCCGAACGATCCGCGTTTCCCGAAGACCGTCAGCACCACCGGGCAGTGGTGGCTGCAACCGGTCAGCGGATCGAACACGAACGTCGCCAGCGACCGCATGCGCGGCGTGCCGGGCGTGCAGGGCGCCTGGGACACGACGCAAGGCAGCGCGACGGTCACGATCGCGATCCTCGATTCGGGCGTTACCACGCACCCGGACCTGTCGGCAGCGCGCTACTGGCCGGGCCGCGATTTCGTCTCGGAGATCGAGTACGCGAACGATGGTGACGGCTGGGACACCGATCCGAGCGATCCGGGCGACTGGGTCTCGCAAGCGGACCTGAGCAATGCGGCCTTCAGCGGCTGCGGCGTCGAGGACAGCTCCTGGCACGGCACCACGACGGCGGGCATCGCGGCCGCGTCCAGCAACGACGGCACCGGGGTGGCCGGCGTCAACTGGACCAGCCGCGTGCTGCCGGTGCGCATCTCCGGCAAGTGCGGCGCGACGGTCGCCGACATCGTCGACGGCATGCGCTGGGCGGCGGGCCTGCAGGTGCTGGACAGCAGCAACAACACGCTGCCCATCAACCCGCATCCCGCGCGCGTGATCAACCTGAGCTTCGGCGGCAGCAACGACTGCAACGCCGCCTACCAGAGCGCGATCAACGACCTGGCCGCGGTGAACGCCGTCGTGGTCGCGCCGGCCGGCAACGAGAGCGGCAAGGTGACGCGTCCGGCCAACTGCAGCGGCGTGGTCGGCGTCGTCGCGGTGAACCGTGACGGCTTCAAGGCCAGCTACTCGAACTTCGGCGCCAGCATCCAGATCGCCACGGTCGGCGGCGACACCTCGCAGATCGGCGCATGGGGCGGCACGATCAACGACGATGGCCTGCTGACGATCAGCAACGGCGGATTCAGCACCCCCGGCACGCCGATCTACGCCAACGAGTTCGGCACCAGCTTCGCGACGCCGCTGGTGTCCGGCGTGCTGAGCCTGATGGTCAGCGTGAACCCGAACCTGACGACCGCGCAGATGATCGACGGGCTCAAGCGCAGCGCGCGGCCGCACGTCACGTCGCCGGTGGTCGGCGCGTGTTCGAACTCGAACCCGGGCCGCTGCATCTGCACCACGAGCACCTGCGGTGCGGGGCTGATGGATGCGGCGCAGGCCCTGGTGTACGCGGCGAACCCGACCGGCTACACCGCGCCGAACTGGTCGTCGGTCGTGATCGACACCCCGGCGCTGCGCACCGCCGCGGCCCAGGGCCAGGACCTGCCTTCGAACGGGCTGGGCAACGATCCGGGCAATCCGCCGATCAACCCGCCGGGCGACGATGGCGGCGGCGCCCTCGGCTTCGGCTGGCTGCTGGGCTTGCTGGCTGCGGTGGCCGCGCTGCGGCGTACGGTTCCGGCCTGATCGACGAACCCGGATGGCCATCCGGGCTGCGAATCACTTGGCGCAGCTGCCGAACGGCCGGCCCAGCAACGCGTCCGATTTCAGCGCCATCACCTGCGCCCACAGCGCATCGTCGGCGCGCGGGATGCGCAGCGTGTGGCTCACGCCCGGCGCCGACAACTGCGCGACCCGCGCGGTGCGCACGCCGCGCTGCGTCAGCTCGGCCAGCGCCTTGTCGGCCGTGTCCTTGTTGTCGAAGCGGCCGAGCGACAAGCCGACCTCGAACTCGGGGGCGTTGCGCAGCTCCTCGTACGGCACCTTCATCCGCTTGAGCTCGTCTTCCTTCTTCTGCAGGCCTTCGCGGTTCGGGTACTTGCCCATGTAGACCATCCAGACCGCCGGCAGCTCGTTCCTCACGCTGCTCCAGCTGCCGGGCGGCAAGGCGCTCTGCAACGCGGACTCGGCGCTCGCGATCTGCGCCGGCGTGTACGGACCGGCCTCCAGGCAGGCCAGTGCCGGCTCGCCCGGGGTGCCGGCCGGCGCCGAGGCCGCGCCCGCCGGCAGGATGTGCACGCTGTCCGCGCGCACCTGGCGCGCCAGCCGCTCCGGCTCGCGGTCGCCCTGTGCGCGCACGCCGACCACGCCGTCGAGCTGTCCCTGCGTCCAGGCCCAGAAGCCCAGGTTCGCCAGCAGCAGCAACAGCACGATCGCACGCAGCATCAGGCGTCCTCGGCCTGCGGGTCGGGCGCGCCGCCGTCCGCCGGCGTCAGGCGCACGCTGACCTCGCCGCTGCCGACCTCGCGCGGGCCGTCGGCGGTGAGCACGCGCAGCATGCCGTTGGCACTGACGCCGTCGGCGATGCCTTCGGCCACGTCGGCCTGCGTCGTCGTGATCGCGCGGCCGCGCAGCAGGTCGCGTGCGGCGAAACGGTCGACGAAGGCACCGAAGCCGCGCCGGTTGAACTCGATCAGCGCCTTCACCAGCGGCAGCGCGACGCGCGCGAGCGTGGCCGGCGCGGTCARCGCGGGGTCGATCTCCTGCACGCAGCCGTAGCCGGTGTTCAGCTCGGTGGCATGCATCGGCTGCACGTTGATGCCGATGCCGATCACCGCCAGCCGCCGCGGGCCGGCCGCCACCGTCTCGATCAGCACGCCGCCGAGCTTGCGGCCCAGCCGGCCCGCGTCGGATCCGGCCTCCATCAGCCACAGGTCGTTCGGCCACTTCAGGCCGATCCGTGGCGCACTCGCATCGCCCGGCGTGCGCGGGTCGAGCGCGTCGGCCAGCGCACAGCCGACCGCGAGCGACAGCCCCGACCAGTCCGGCGGGTTCATCGGCAGCGACAGCGAGAAGGTCAGCGAGGCGACCGGCGCGGCCTTCCAGACGCGACCCATGCGGCCGCGGCCGCCGGTCTGGTGCTCGGCCACCAGCAGGCAGGGCTGCACGTCGGCGGCGCGGCGGCCGAAGGCGGCGCTCTCGACGCTGCGGCGCACCTGCACCAGCTCGGCCGCGGCCTCGTCGATCGCGCTGATGTTGACGCGGGCGCGCTCCAGCAGCGCGGTGTTGGTCGACGAGATGCGCGCGACGACCTCGACGCTGAGCCCCGGCAGCAGCGGCTCGAGCTGCTGCCACAGCGCCTCGGCACCCCAGTGCTGCGGCGATGCCGCAGGCAGCGTGGTGTCGGGGATGTCGTCTTCGGTGGGGTCGCTCATCGCAGCCTCAGCGCTTCGGGGCGAGCATCGTGCCGCGGCAGTTGCGGGTGCCGCAGCGGCATTCGTATTCCTTCTTCAGCTTCGGCGTGTAGCGCTCGTCGATGATCAGGCCGTAGTCRTAGAACAGTTCCTCACCCGGCTTGATCGCGCGTCTCGCCTTGATGAACACGCGGCCGTCGATCTCGTCGGATTCGCAGTTCGGCGTGCAGGCGTGGTTGATCCAGCGCGCAGCATTGCCGCCGTACTTGGCGTCGATCGCCATCTCGCCGTCGTCGAGCTGGAAGTAGAAGGTGTGGTTCGGGTCCTTCGGGTCGTGCGGATGGCGGCGCAGCGCCTCTTCCCAGGGGATCACCTCGCCCTTGTACTCGATCACGACCTCGCCGCGGGCGATCGGTGCGATCGCGAACACGCCCTTGCCGTGCACGCCGGAGCGGCGCACCTGGATGCGCCGGCCGGCGGCCGTGGCGCCGGCGTCCTTCGCGGGGGCGGTCGCTCTGGACCGAGGGGTGGACCGAGGGGACTTGGCGGTGCCGGCTTGCGTCATCGGTTTCTTTGGGTACATTGAATTCATGGGTGCGCGCGCGTGCATGCGTGTGCGTGCATGCGCGCGAGAAGCCCGGATTGTAGAGAGCACGCGCCGACCCCGGCCGAGCCATCACCAGAAAGTCCCATGAGCAAGTCACTGATCATTGCCGAGAAGCCCTCCGTCGCCCAGGACATCGTGCGTGCGTTGACGCCCACCGCGGGCAAGTTCGAGAAGCACGACGAGTACTTCGAGGGCGAGCACCACATCGTGACCTCCGCCGTCGGCCACCTRCTGGAGATCAAGGCGCCGGAGGAGTTCGACGTGAAGCGCGGCAAGTGGAGCTTCGCGAACCTGCCGGTGATTCCGCCGCACTTCGACCTGAACCCGATCGACAAGAGCAAGGGGCGGCTGAACGCGATCGTCAAGCTGGTCAAGCGCAAGGACGTCACCGACCTGATCAACGCCTGYGACGCGGGGCGCGAGGGCGAGCTGATCTTCCGGCTGATCCAGCAGCACGCGAAGAGCAAGCACCCGGTGCGCCGGCTGTGGCTGCAGAGCATGACGCCGGCGGCCATCCGCGACGGCTTCGACAACCTGCGCAGCGACGAAAGCCTGCAGGGCCTCGCCCAGGCGGCGCGCAGCCGCTCCGAGGCCGACTGGCTGGTCGGCATCAACGGCACGCGGGCGATGACCGCGTTCAATTCGCGCGACGGCGGCTTCTTCCTGACCACCGTCGGCCGGGTGCAGACGCCCACGCTGTCGATCGTCGTCGAGCGCGAGGAGAAGATCCGCAAGCACGTCTCGCGTGACTACTGGGAGCTGAAGGCCACCTTCGCGGCGCAGGCCGGCGAGTACGAGGGCAAGTGGTTCGACCCGAAGTGGAAGAAGAACCCCGACGACGCCGAGCAGCGCGCCGACCGCCTGTGGAACGCGGCCGACGCGCAGGCCATCGCCGAGGCGGCGCGCGGCCAGCCGGCGAGCGTCACCGAAGAGGCCAAGCCCAGCACGCAGAGCTCGCCCGGCCTCTACGACCTGACCACGCTGCAGCGCGAGGCCAACAGCCGCTTCGGCTTCAGCGCGAAGACGACGCTCAGCATCGCGCAGGCGCTGTACGAGAAGCACAAGGTGCTGACCTACCCGCGGACCGACAGCAAGCACCTGCCGGAAGACTATGTCGCCGTCGTGAAGGACACGATGCAGATGCTCGCCACCGACGACCTGCCCGGCCCGCTGCGCCCGCTGTCGGCGCATGCGGCGAAGGCGCTCAAGGAGGGCTACGTCAAGCCGAACAAGCGCATCTTCGACAACGCGAAGGTGTCGGACCACTTCGCCATCATCCCGACGCTGCAGGCGCCGCGCAGCCTGACCGAGGTCGAGGCCAAGCTGTACGACATGGTCGTCAAGCGCTTCCTCGCGGTCTTCTTCCCGCCGGCCGAGTTCATGGTCACGACACGCATCAGCACCGTGAAGGCGGCGGGCAAGGAGCACAGCTTCCAGACCAACGGCAAGGTGATGGTGAAGCCGGGCTGGCTCGCGGTGTACGGCCGCGAGGCGCAGGAGGACGACGCCAACCTGGTGGCGGTGGCCCCGGGCGAGCTGGTGCGCACCGAGGACGTGGCGGTCAACCCGATGAAGACCAAGCCGCCGGCGCGCTACAGCGAGGCGACGCTGCTGTCGGCGATGGAAGGCGCCGGCAAGCTGATCGACGACGACGAGCTGCGCGAGGCGATGCAGGAGAAGGGCCTGGGCACGCCGGCCACGCGCGCGGCCATCATCGAAGGGCTGATCCTCGAGAAGTACATGCACCGCGAGGGCCGCGAGCTGATCCCGACCGCGAAGGCCTTCCAGCTCACGACGCTGCTGCGCGGCCTGGGCGTCGAGGACCTGACCAAGCCCGAGCTGACGGGCAACTGGGAATTCCAGCTGTCCGAGATGGAGAAGGGCAAGCTCAGCCGCGAGACCTTCATGGCCGAGATCGCCGCGATGACGCAGCGCATCGTCGCGAAGGCCAAGGAGTACGACCGCGACACCATTCCCGGCGACTACGCGACCCTCAAGACACCCTGCCCGAACTGCGGCGGCGTCGTGAAGGAGAACTACCGCCGCTTCACCTGCGTGGGCACCAGCCCGGCCGAGGACAACGGCTGCGGCTTCTCGATCAGCAAGATCCCCGGCGGGCGCAGCTTCGAGCTCGACGAGGTGGAGCGCTTCCTGGCCGACAAGAAGATCGGCCCGCTCGAGGGCTTCCGCTCGAAGGCCGGCTGGCCGTTCACCGCCGAGCTGAAGCTCGCGTTCGACGACGAGATCAAGAACTGGAAGCTGGAGTTCGACTTCGGCGAGGACGCGAAGAACGCCGAGGCCGGCGAGCCGGTCGACTTCTCCGACCAGGAGAGCCTGGGCCACTGCCCGAAGTGCCAGGGCCGCGTCTTCGAGTTCGGCAGCTCCTACGTCTGCGAGCATGCGGTCGGCGCGCACATCACCTGCGACTTCAAGAGCGGCAAGATCATCCTGCAGCAGCCGGTGGCCCGCGAGCAGATGAGCAAGCTGCTCGCCACCGGCAAGACCGACCTGCTGGAGAACTTCGTCTCGAACAAGACGCGGCGCAAGTTCAAGGCCTTCCTGGCCTTCGACAAGAAGGAGGGCAAGGTCAGCTTCGAGTTCGAGCCGCGCGCCGCGAAGCCGCCTGCCAAGACGGCCGCGGGCGAGGCCGCGGCCGCGAAGACCGCAGCGCCGGCCGAGGCCGAGGCCCCGGCTGCCAAGGCCCCGGCCAAGAAGGCGGTCCGGAAGGTCACGAAGAAGGCGGCCGACGGCGGGGCTTGAATTGGGGTTTAAACGTTACTCCCGGGTATTCATTCATTCTCTAGTCACGACATTTGTCACGTCGAGTCTCTCGTAGCGGCATGTTGTGACTCCTGTGTAGTGCGACACTGCGTCCACTACAAGTGCGCACACACTCGGTTCGGTTACCGGTTGTCACATCTGGCGACCGTCGATGCTCCGGGGTGATGCGGCGGCGCGGCCTGTCGTTGGGGCCGCAGGCGTCAAACACAGGAACAGGGATTCCGAATGAAACTGCGTGACTTCCGATGGCTGGCCGCGGTGGCGCTCGCCGCCTGCGCGCCCTGGGCGCAGGCCCTGGTCTTTGCGGTCAACGAGGGCGTGACCTACCGCGTCCCGAGCGAAGAGATCCGGGCCAAGTACGCCGCGATCGCGGCCGACCTGGGCAAGATCCTGAAGCAGCCGGTCAGCATCGAGCCGATCGGCGACTACCCGTCGCTCAAGCGCGGGCTGGCCGAGAAGGCCTACGACCTGGCGATGGTGCACCCGGCGCACATCTCGATCGCCGCGATGAAGAACCCCGGCTACAAGCTGGTCGCGGTGACCAAGGGCTTCCTGGAGTACCGCGCCAGCTTCCTCGTGAAGTCCGACTCGCCGGTGGCGTCGCTCGCCGACCTGAAGGGCCGCAAGCTGGGCGCGCCGGACGAGGACTCGATCACCGCCTGGATGGTCCGCGCCTCGCTGCGTGACGCCATCGGCGACCCGAAGCTGGTCGCCACCACCTACACCCGCTACCAGGACGCGGTGCCGTTCTTCGTCGAGAACAACCTGACGCAGGCCGGCGCGACGGCGTCCAACGCGGTGGTCAAGGACTGGCTGGCCAAAGGCGGCAAGGTGATGTTCAAGTCCAAGCCGGTGCCGATCAAGCACATCATCGCGAGCCCCAACCTGTCGGCCGAGCAGGTCGAGAAGGTGCGTGAGTACCTGCTCGGGCTGGACGGCACCGACGAAGGCCGCAAGAAGCTCGAACCGACCAAGTTCCAGGGCTTCGTGCGCTACGACGACGCGGCGCTGATGTCGATCGGGACCTGGCTGGGCCTGTAGGGCCGCTGGCCCTGGGGGGCTCGGGTTCGTGCCGGTTGCGCTGCGGCCGCGCGACGCCTAATCTCGGGAAGCCCGGAAACGTTTCCCGAGGAGCCCGCCATGCTGCGTGTTGTTCGTGCGTTCTGTGTTCTGCCCGCTTTGTTGCCCGTGGCGTTGCTGGGCGCCTGCGCCAGCACCCCGGGCTCAGCCACCTACGAGGTCGACCAGCAGAAGGTGGCCGCGATCGACCGCACCGCCCTCGGCCGCGGCGTCAAGGTCTACTGGCTGAGCATGCCGACCAAGCGGGTCAACCCCGCCGCTGCCGCAACGACACCCGGTTGACGCGAGGGCTTGATCGATACTGGGGCGATGTCGCCGCCAGTGCTGCTCAAGCTCCTCGTCATCTTCCTGATCGTCGCCCTCGGCTACCTGGCCGGCCGCCTGCGCTGGCTGGGTGAGAACGACCCTGCGCGCGTGCTGGGCAACGCCGCGTTCTACATCTTCGTGCCGGCGCTGCTGTTTCGCACCACGTCGCGGCTCGACCTCGTCGGCATGCCGTGGGGCACGCTGGTCGCGTTCTTCGTGCCGGTGCTCGCGCTGCTGCTCGGCGTCTACGCCTGGCAGCGGCCGCGCGTGCGTGCCGGCACGCTCCCGACGGCCGCACCCAGCGTGCGCGCGATCTCGGCCAGCTTCGGCAACACGGTGCAGGTCGGCATCCCGCTCGCCACCGCGCTGTTCGGCGAGGCCGGGCTGTCGATCCACGTCGCGATCGTCAGCCTGCATGCGCTGACGCTGCTGACGGTGCTCACCGCGCTGGTCGAGTTCGACCTGGCGCGTGAGGCCGCCGGGCCGCCCCAAGGCCGAACACCGGAGTGCGAAGCACGCAGGTACCCTGATTCGCGGGTGCGGCAGGGGCATTCGAGCGCCCACCTGGGGCGCACGCTGGCGCGGACCGCCCGCAACACCATCATCCATCCGGTGACGCTGCCGGTGCTGGCCGGGCTGGCGTGGAACCTGTCGGGCCTGGCGATGCCCGCGGTGCTGGACGAGGTGCTGGTCCAGCTCGGCCTGCCGGTCGTGCCGCTGTGCCTGGTGCTGATTGGCATGTCACTTGCGTACTACGGCATCCAGGGCGCCGTGCGCGGTGCCGTRGTGATCTCGGTGCTCAAGCTGCTGG
>NZ_JBFUCB010000199.1:0-9490 GCF_056405435.1 Rhizobacter sp. P1_G5
GCGCCCGGTAGCGCGACGCCGCCGGTGACGGCTGCCGCACCGCCGCCGGTCTCGACGCCGACGCCGGCCGCACCGGCACCGGCTGCACCCGCGGTGCAGGTCGGCGCCGGCGACCCCGCCGGGACAGCGCCCACCGCGGCCACCAAGACCCCTGCCACCGCGTCGACGCAGGGTGGTTCCGGCGATCCGATCAGCACCGGCGCGACGAGCGGCCGCGCGCGCCAGGGCGACGGCAGCGAGGGCATGCGCGATCCCCGGTCGACGCGGACCGCGGAGTCGCGTACCCGCAAGAAGGACATCGAGGACGCCTTCCAGAAGGCCGAGGCCGCGCGCAAGAGCTTCAGTCGCGACGAGCTGAGGGCGAAGCGCCAGCAGCGCGCGACCGACGCGATGCAGAGACGGCTCGCCCGCGATGCCGACGCTGTCGCCCGCAGCAGCGTCGAGGCGCAGCGCCTGGCTCGCCTGGCGAGCGAAGCGCAGACCCGGCACGAGGCCGCCGGCCGCCCGGACGGCGCGCTGAAGGCCGAGAGCGACCAGGCGCTGGCCGATGCGCAGCACGCGCTGGAGCAGCTTGCCGTCCAGCGCCAGGCGCTGGCGGAGAAGGCCAGCGCGTTCCAGCAGGCCGAAATACTGGCCGGCCAGCACGCGCTGAAGCGCAACAAGGCGCAGCGGGACATGCTGGACGCGCATGTGAAGCTGGCCGATCTGGCGGACCAGCGCGCCCGCGGCGATGTCGACGCGGTGCGCGCGCGGGCGAAGACGGCGCGCAGCGCCGCCGACGACGCATCGGGGCGCAGCGCCTTCGCGCTGCGCACGCGCGCGGCGGCGGCCGAACGGCATGCCGCGTCGGTCGAGCGCATGGCGCGGCAGATCGGCCTGCGCAACGAGGCGATGCGGCACGGGCACCTGATGGCGGTCGCTGCCGTCACCGTCGCGAAGCAGACGCTGCAGACGATGCGCGACGAGGGCTCGGCGGCGTTGCAGGAGTTCAATGCGCTGGCCGGCGCGGCGCCCGAGGCCGACCCAGCGGTGCGCCGCGTGCTGGACACCGGCGCGGCCGGCCGCGCCGTCGACGAGACGAAAGGGCAGTTGAAGGCGGCGCGGGCCGCGCTGGTCGCGGCGCGCGACGAGGTGCGAACGACCGACACGCTGCGCCAGCGCACCGCGCGCGCCGCCGATCGGGCGTGGCAGCAGCATCGCGACACGCTGGCGGCCGATCCGACGGCCGAGGTCACGCCGCAGAAGAAAGCCGAGTTGACGCGCGTGGCGCAAGAGGCGCTTGATGCGGCGCAGGCCCACGCGCTGGCGCGCACCGACCTGCAGCAGGCGACCGAGCTGGTGGCCGCGCTGAAGAAACTGGGCAAGTGGGCCGACCGGGCGGCTGCCGCAGTGCGGGCGGCGCAGGCCGACGTGCCAGCCAGCACCCGCCACGCGGCCGGCGAGCTGCTGAAGTTCGACCAGGCGAGCGAGCGCGTCACCCGCGTGCTCGACGACGGGCCCGCCGCGCTGACGCCGGCCGAGGCCCGGGTGTACGGCGAGCTGACGTACAGCGACGCGGCCCACCCGGCCTATCCGGACCTGCCGGCCAGTCTGCAGCTGAAGGCCCCGTCCGACAACCGCGGACGCCGGGTGCGCGGCATGGTCGACAAGACGCTGCGGGCCGTGCACGACAGCTTCCCGGTGAACGGCAACGCCTACGAGCGGCTGATGGGCCGGCCGCTGCGGCGCGGCGAATTCACCATCGACCGCACCGTGGTCGAACGCAGCAAGGTGCCGGGCGGGCTGGAGAACGTGATCGCCGACGTGCATGCGCATGACCGCGGCTACGACCACCGGGCCGCCAACCGGCGCGACCGCGGCGCCGCGCGTGCCCGGCTGGATGACATCGACGGCCAATGGCGCCCGGTCGAGCGCTACTTCCATGCGGTGCGCCCGCTGACCCAGCTGCAGGTCCATGCCTCCAGCACCTCGCGCATCCTGCACGGCTCGATTCCGCAGATGAGCGACTGCGGGGCCGGCCACTACTCCGGCATCGACGCCGGCGGGTTGAACATGCGGGCCGGCCGGCGCATGGATGCGGAGGTGGCGAAGGAGTACGCCGCGAACTGGCGGCAGTACCAGGCGATGAAGCAGCGGGAGGCCGAGCTGCGCCTGGTCGATCCGAAGGCCGCTGACAAGGCGGCTGAGAAGGCGCAGGCGGCGCTGTCGATCGCCGCACGGGCCGACATGTCGATGACCGGCGTCGACCCGTCGAAGACGAACGCGACCGACCATGCGCAGCAGATGCTGCTGCAGCACCCGGGCGTGTTCAAGTTCGCCGGCGAGCTCACGATCAAGAAGGAGATGGTCGACGTGCTGCTCGGCGAAGAGTCGTTCTCGATCAAGACGTCGGAGCTGGYGCACTTCCTGCGGTTCGCCAGTGACACCGGCCTGGGCGTGCTGATCCACTGCGACTGGGGCCGCCATGCACTCGACCCGCACGACCACCGGCCGGCCGCGACGCGCACCGCCTACGAGCACTTCGACGACCTGATGGGCCTGGTCGAGCAGTTCCCCGAGGCCAACATCGTGCTGGCCCACACCGGCCTGGGCCGGCTGGTGCGGCCCGACACGAGTCGCGACGGCGCGGTGCCGGTGCACCTGCGCAAGGTGGCGGAGGCATTGCAACGCGCCCCCAACGTGCGCTTCGACATCTCGTGGAACGACGTCGCCGAGGCCTACCTCAGCGACCCCGGCATGCGCCGGGGGCTGGTGGACTTCATCATCGAGCACGACAAGCACATCCTGTTCGGCAGCGACACGGTGAAGCCGGTCAACGCCGGCCAGTACCACCAGGCGCTGACGACCTACCTGCCGCTGTTCCGCGACATCGCGCTGCGCAGCCCCGACGCGCTGTTCAAGGTGCTGCGCGGCAACTACGACACGCTGATGGCGAAGACCGAGGCGTCGGTGAACGACTGGACGCGCCGGCAACTCGATCCGCACGGCCGCGGCGATGTCGAGGCGGTGAAGGTGATGGACGAGCGCAGCGCGCTGCTGAAGGCCGAGCGCGACGCGATGAGCCGGACCGCGCGCGAGAACTTCAACGTCTGGCTCAAGGATCTGTTCGAGGCCGGCTACGACGAGCATGCGCAGTCCTACGGCGTGCAGCCGGAGACGCGCACGACGATCCCGGTCGCCGAACGCTCGGTGTCGTCGCAGCTGCAGCACGACCTGCCGGACGCCGTCCAGCAGACCTGGATCGACAGCGGCGCACATGGTGCCGGCACGCCGCGCCCCGATGTCGACAGCACGTCACGGCGCATCGTGGGCGGCAGCATCGGGCTGGCCGGCGTGTCGGGTGCGGCCTGGCTCGGCCACCTCGGGCTGGCCGGCGATCCGGCCGCCGACGGCATCGCGCATGCGACCGGCTTCGAGGCGCGCGCCGGGTTGTCGCTGGTGCGCGGCGCCTACACCGACGCKGTGCGCCTGGGCTGGGAGCGCATCTTCGAGGATGGCGTCGTGAGCCACAAGGAGCTCGACCGCTTCATGAACCGCATCGAGAAGAACGGCCAGGCGCTCGGGCTGTCGAAGGACAAGCTGATCACCGCGGCCCGCCTGACCGAGCAGTTCCGTGTCGACTATGCGTACCTGGCCAACAAGCCGGTGACCAAACACTGGAACAAAGAGCAGCGCTTCAACAGCATCATGGCGACTGTCGGGCAGTACCAGATCGGCGTCGACCGGGCGCTCGGCATGCAGGCCGCGTCGATCAACGCGCTCGACCCGCGGGTCACGGCCGGCAAATGGTTCCGGCTCGGCACCGGCGTCACCTACGGAATCAACGTGGCCTACGCGGCGAGCATGCTGCGGCACGGCGATTCGAGCTTCCTGCAGGACGTGGTGACCGGCGGTTTCGCGGCCGGCAATTCGCTGCTGATGCTCAACACCTTCGCCGGCCTGGGCAGCGGCTTCGTKAAGGGCAACTGGGAGGCGCGCACGCCGTTCCGCTGGTCGCAGACGCTGGGCATGAGCGGGCTCGGCGCGAGCGGCGCGCTGTGGACGCTGAAGGACGGCATGGAATTCTTCGGCCAGGGGCTGCGGCCGCAGGCCGGCGCCGAGATGGCGCTCGGCGCCTTCTTCACCTACGCCGCGGGGCGGGGCGCCGTCGGCGAATGGCGCAAGGGGCTGGGCCTGCCGAACACCGAGCCGGCGCACCAGGCGAACACCGTCTACTGGCTGGCCGCGGCGACGGCGGCGCGCGTCGCGCTGAACTACTTCGACCTGCCGTCGAACGACAGCGAGGCGCGGCGGCAGGACTGGACCCCGCCGCCGGCCGCCGGCCCGCTGCCGGACTGGAATCCCGTGGTGCCGGACGTGCTGCCCGACATCCCGCCGGCGCTGCAGCAGTTCGTTCAACTCGACGCGCGGCGCGCGCTGCGGACCTTGACGTGAACCCGGAGGTCCATCGAAAAAATCGATGAACTGAGTCGAAAACTTTCTGTTTGCCGCTGGCCTGCCGGCTGCGGAAACTCCCGTGCTTGCGCCGACTCGGCGTGGCCAGAGGGAGGTCGACATGACGGCAGGCAGTGGCAGGTCTTCGTTCAACCCGGGCGCGGCAGCCGGCGACCCGACCGGGCCGGCACCGACGCGCTTCGACCTGTTCTCGCTGCGGCTGTTCGTCGACGTCGTCGACAGCCGCAGCATCGGCAAGGGCGCGGGGCTCAACCACATCACGGTGTCGGCGGCCAGCAAGCGCATCGCCGACCTGGAGCGCACCGTCGGCGTGCAACTGCTCCAGCGCGGTGCGCGCGGCGTCAGCACGACGCCGGCCGGCCGCACCTTGTACAAGGGTGCGGCCGACACGCTGGCGCGGCTGCAGCAGCTGGCGGTGGCGGTGAAGCAGCAGGGCGGCGGCGCGTCGCGGCCGGTGCGGGTGTTCTCGAACCTGGTGTCGCTGTCGCACGACCTGCCGGCGGCGCTGAAGCGCTTCGCCGAGGCGCATCCCGAGGTGGCGCTGAGCCTGTCCGAGCAGGCCACCGATGCGACGCTCGCGGCGCTGGTGCGCGGCGAGGCCGACGTCGGCATCGTGACGCCGATCCACGTCTACCCCGAGCCGCTGATGGCGTTTCGCTACGGCGTCATCCGACRCGTGCTCGCGGTGCCGCACGGCCATGCACTGGCCGCGCGCGGCTCGGTGCGGCTGGACGATGCGATCGGCTGCGACTTCGTCGGCCTCGAACGCGACGGCGGCTGGGACCGGCTGCTGCAGCAGGTGGCGCAGGAGCGCGGCCTGACGCTCAGCGTGCGCGCCCGCGTCGGCAGCTTCGACTCGATGTGCCGCATGGCGGGCGCCGGCCTGGGCGTGGCCATCGTGCCGCTGCCGACGGCGCAGGCGCATGCCGCGGCCTGCGGGCTGACGCTGCTGGCGCTGAGCGAGCCGTGGGCCGAGATCCCGCTCGATGTGTGCTGGCGCCAGCACCCGCAGCCGCCGGAGAACRTGCAGCGGCTGCTCGACCAGCTGCGGCCGGCAGCGGCGCCCGGACCGCGACCGGTGAGCACCCCGACGGTGCACGGCCCGCAGCTGCGTGCACGCGACACGCTGGCCGAGTGCCTGTCGGCCGCGCTGGAGAGCGTCGCTCCGGCCTGATGAACCTGGTGTGGGAGGGCGGCATCCTTCGCGCAGGGTCAACGCTGGCTTGCCGAATGGTCGCTTGTGAGCGTGACGTGCTTCACGCACGCTCGTCGTCATCTGCCGAAAGGACGACGCCCATGACGATTGCCTTCGATGCCACGCGCCTTGCGCCGCCAGGTTCAGAGGATCTCGGCGAGCGCCGCGCGCTGACGCGCGACGTGCAGTTCCATGGCGAGGAAGAGCTCGAGCGCTGCCCGGCCGAGGCACTGCCGGCGGGCGCGCCGGCGCTGCTGCGCGCGCTGTGCCAGTCCGTCACGGCCGGCGAGCGCGAGCGGATCGTGCGGATCGCGCTCGCTGAACTGGGCTTCGAGTGGATGAGCTGCGCCACGCTGCGCCGCCAGCGCGGCGAATGGCAGCCGCACACGGTGCTGACGACCTATGCGCCGCCGGCCTGGACGCGGCGCTACTACGGCGAGCGCCACCACGAGATCGACCCACGCCTGCAGCAGCTGCTGCGCTCCTGCCTGCCGCTGGTGTGGGACGAGCACGACCTGGCCGAGGCCGGCCCGCCGCGCTTCGTGCAGGCGATGGGCGACAGCCGGGTGCGCAGCGGCGTGTGCCTGCGGCTGTCGATCGACGGCGCCCATGCGGCCGAGGCGTTCGCGCTGATCAGCCTGATGTCGTCGCGGCCCGACCGCGGCTGGATCGACGACGCGCGGCTCGGGCTGGCGCTGAACTTCATGCTGTGCCTGCACGAGTTCCAGCGGCGCCACCTGCGGCTGCCGCCGTGCGACGACGACGACACGCCGGCGGGCGCGCTGTCGGCGCTGCAGCAGCGCATCCTGCAGTGCCTGCGCCATGGGCAGAGCGACAAGCAGATCGCCTACGGGCTGCAGCTGTCGTCGCATGCGGTGGACTACCACATGCGGCAGCTGCGGCGGCGCTTCGCGGTGCGCAACCGTGTGCAGCTGGTCAACGCGGCGCGCTAGCTCAGCCGGTGGCTTTCTTCTGGGCGTCCTGGCACAACGCCTTCAGCCGGTCGCCGCCGGCGCGGGCCGCGTCGTTCACATGGCCGACGAACTTCGCCGGGTCGCCGCCGCCCTCGGTCCAGGCCTGGTACAGCGCCTGCAGGTTGGTGTGGCCCGTGGACTTGCCGGCGGCGTCGACACCGGTCTCGGCCAGCAGCGGCGGCGCGATCGGCGTGCCCGGCGGCGCGAAGTTGGTCGTGAAGTCGCTGTGCGTCACCGTCGTGCCGTTGCTGAAGCCCATCGCGCCGAGCAGTGGGCTGTTCCAGCGCGCATCGGGCTGCTTCAGCATCTCGGTCACCAGCGCGCTCTTCTGTTCCGGCGTCATCGTCGCGCTGAGCTTCTGGAACTGCGCCAGCGCTTCGAACGGGTTGYGGGCGTTGGCCGCGGCGAGTGTCTTCGCCTGGGCCGCCGGCGTGGCGGCATCGCCGAACGCGGCCGGGTCGGCGCCGGTGCCGTCGAGCTCGGGCGACAGCGTGCGGCCGCTGCGGTTCACCAGCGTCAGGCGATCGCCGACGTTCACCAGGTCGGGGTCACCCTTCTGGCTCGTGACGTGGCCGTCGTCGAGCCGGCGGCTGTAGCCGTTGTCGGCCTCGATGCGGTCCAGCGTGGTGCGGGTCAGCTGGTTGCTGCCCCAGTGTTCGGTCTTGGCCCGGTCGAGCTCGGCCGGTGTCAGCACGGTGGCCTGCACGTCGCCGCGCGTCGCGACATCCCACATCGTGTCGCCCGGATCGACGACGTAGGTGGCATCGTTGACCTTCGTCTCGTCGACCTGCTTCAACAGGTCGGTGACCAGGGTCTGCCGGGTGCCGGCGTCGAGCGCATAGACGCCGGTCTTGCTGTCGCCCGCGTTGTGCAGGCTGAACGCGACCGCATCGGCCAGCACCTGCGTGTTGTTCTTCTTGAGCCCGAGCTCGAGCCCGTCGCCGAAATGGCCGAGCGCTGCCAGCGGGTCCTGCTTGTCGACGGCGGGGGCCGCGAGGCCGTCGAGCACGTCCTGGCCGAAGGCGCGGGCCGCGCCGCTGTCGCCGTTCAGCTCGAACACCGCGCCCATGTCCTCCATCGTCTGGTCGTACTCGGGCTGGCTGTCGATCGCGCCGCTGCCGGCCGTGCCCTGCGCCTTGCTGAAATCGGTGTGCGCGTTCCTGCCGAGGTCGTTCGCGATGTCGT
This sequence comes from Rhizobacter sp. P1_G5, assembly GCF_056405435.1. Lineage (NCBI taxonomy): Bacteria > Pseudomonadati > Pseudomonadota > Betaproteobacteria > Burkholderiales > Sphaerotilaceae > Rhizobacter > Rhizobacter sp. P1_G5. Next base: position 7,810 of record NZ_JBFUCB010000199.1, read on the forward strand.
CGACGACCGGCTCGGCGCCCTGGTACACCTCCTTCTTCTGCGCGGCGCTGAGCTGCGGGTCGTTGGTGACCTCGCGCAGCTTGCGCGCGGCGGCGGCACCGCCCTGCTGGTTGTAGGTGTCGACGACCTGGCGCGCGAGTTCGTTCGCACGGGGATCGCTCTGCTGCACGGGCGAAAGGGTCGACATCGGCGCTCCTTCGGAGGGGTGCCAGCAGAATAGGTGGCGCATCGGCAGCCCACAACTACGAAGCCTCGTAGCGCAGCCCGGCGCGCAAGGCGGCCTGCGTCAGCTGCACGCGGTTGCGCGCGCCGAAGCGCCGGCGCAGCTGGCGCAGGTGGTAGTCGACGTTGTGCGCCGACAGGCTCAGCCGCGCGGCGATCTGCTTGTCGCCGAGGCCGCGGGCGACGCAGTCAAGGATCTCGCGTTGCAGCGCAGACAGGCCGGCCGGCAGGGCATCCTCGACGGCAGCGTCGCCGGGCGCCGGCAGGTGGCGCGTGTACAGCGCGTGCAGGCAGAAGCCGAGCGTCAGCATCTGGCCGAGCCGTGCATCGTCGAGCCAGTCGATGCCCTCGCGCGCCGAGCTCAGGCTGACGAGGTGGCGCTCGCCCGGGCTGCCGCTCGGGCCGGGCAGCCCGAACATCGCGCCGCTGCGCGCGCCGCTGGCCGCGAGGTCGTCGACGAAGATGTGCGCGAGCGCCGGTTCGGCCGCGTCGTCGGCCGCGCGCCGCAGCGCCTCGACGGACCAGAGGCAGGGCAGGCTCGACGGCAGTGCCGCCGCGAGCCGCGGGTCGACGCGGTGGTAGCTGGCGCAGACGTAGCGCTGCAGCCAGGGCCGGTCGGCATAGGTGGTGCAGAACGCCTGCGGCAGCCAGCGCTCGCCGGCGCGCACGAAGCGGCCGTACACCAGCGCATCGAAACCGAGCGCCTGCAGCAGCGCGCGCACGCTGTGCTGGCGCGGCGCCGCGCCCTCGGCCGCGAGCCACTGCGTGAGCAGCGCGGGGCGCCAGGCGCCGTCGGGCGCCTCCTCGGCTTCGGCGGCTACGTCCGGCTCCTCGTGCAGCAACGGCAGCGGGTCGAGACAGGGGTCGAGTGGGCTGAGCCGTGGGTCGGGCGACGGTGTCCGCTGGACGGGCACCGCCAACGCAAGAATCCTGTTCATCGCAGCTCCGGGTCATCAGGTGCTGCCAGAGCGGATTCGCCGCGCACTGCGGCTCAGGTGTTGCAAAGACTTACGACTGCCCGCAGTCCTTCAAGGCCTCGCGCACCGCGGCAGGCCCGGTGGTGCCCGGCGGGATGCCCTGCTTGTCCATCTCCTCCAGGATCGGCAGCGCGCGCCGCTGCTGGTCGCAGGCGGCCCGGGCATCGCCGGCCCGGTGCCGCGCCTGCAATGCGAGGCCCAGCACGTGGTGCGCAAGCCCCTGGTGGTGGTGCACGTAGTTGTCCTCGCGCATGCCGTCCGGCAAGGCCGCGAACGAGGCCACCGCGGCGTTGAGCACCTCGACGCCGGCACGCGCATCGTGGTCGGCCAGCAGGGCTTCGCCGAGCGTGGTCTGCATGCTGGCCAGGTCGGCGTGGAACTGCGTGTTGTCCGGATCCCGCGCGCTCATCGTGCGCATCATGTCGACGGCGCGCCGTGCCTGCGCCACCGCCTCGCGCGGCTGCCCGATGCGGCGCAGGCAC
>NZ_JBFUCB010000200.1:0-9484 GCF_056405435.1 Rhizobacter sp. P1_G5
GCGCAGCGATCCGGCACGGGCGATGCACGGCGCATCGGACGAAGCGCATGCGAAGGTGCTGCTGGCCCACCAGCCGCGCAGCGCGCCGGCGGCGGCCGAGGCGGGCTTCGACCTGCAGTTGTCAGGCCACACGCACGGCGGGCAGTTCCTGCCGTGGAACCTGTTCGTGCCGCTGCAGCAGCCGTTCGTGGCCGGGCTGCACCGACTGGGCGCGCTGTGGGTCTACGTGAGCCGGGGAACGGGTTACTGGGGGCCGCCGAAGCGGCTGGGGGCGCCGTCCGAGATCACGCGGGTGCGGCTGGTCCGGGCGGCCTGAGAGGGTTCAGTCCCTTTCGGATGGGCGGCCGGGCGTTCCAGGCCGGCGTGGTCACGCGGATCCCGCGACGGGCCTTCGACACGGCGGCGTCGGGCGTCGGGGCGCTCTGAGAGCTGGTTCATCGAAACACTCCTGCGGGCACGGGCCCGTCAGGAAGGGAGCAATCGACGTGCCCGGCAGGATCAGCGCCTTTCCGACAAGCGGGCCAGCACCAGGCGTGCCGTCGACAGGTTGGTGGCGCAGGGCACGTCGTGCACGTCGCAGGCCCGCACCAGCGCATTGATGTCGGGTTCGTGGGGCTGCGGCGTCATCGGGTCGCGCAGGAACACCACCAGGTCGATCTCGCCCTGCGCGAGCTTCGCGCCGATCTGCAGGTCGCCGCCGAGCGGGCCGCTGAGCATGCGCTGCACGGTCAGCCCGAGCTGGTCGTGCAGGCGGCCGCCGGTGGTGCCGGTCGCGACCAGCGTGCAGCCCTGCAGGAAGCCCAGGTACTCACGGGCCAGCTCGACCATCGTGTCCTTCTTGTGGTCGTGGGCGATCAGGGCGATGCGGGGAGGCGGGGCTGACGGGGTGTCGGAAATGGTGTCGGTCATGAACATCAGTGCGGTTTGCGGGGCTTGCGGAAGGATTTCGGGCGGTACACGTTGCCGTCCCATTCGCCGCCGCGGGCGCGCTCGATCGCGTCGCGCGTCTCGCGGCTGGCTTGGCGGCGCGCGCCCGGCCAGCGCCACAGCCGCAGCCAGCTGCCGGCCAGCGTGGCCCACCAGCGCTGCATCATGAAATCGAACTGCATTCGTCGGCGCACGCTGAGCGTCAGGCGCACCAGCAGGATGGCGCAGACCAGGAGCACGGTGCCGGCGAGGATGGTTTCAAACACGGGGTGGCCTCAAGCGTTCATGCATCCGCACGGGCGAACGCGTGGGAGCCATGGTAGCCAGTGGCGGCCGGCCGTGCGCACGGCGTGACACCTTCGTTCGGGGGATGCGTGGATTGCTGCCGTACGCGGAACCCCGGACTCACTTCAGCTTCCAGCGCTCTTCGCTGATCGGCTCCAGCGRCAAGTCGACCTCGGCGCCCCGTTGGTTCGCCTTCCTGGCCGCGGTGAGCTTGCGGGCGACGAGGATGGCGCAGTTGCGCAGGTTGTCGAGGTCGCGCTTGCGCAGGGCGGGGTTCGGGGCGGCGCTGTAGCAGCACAGCGTGCCGTAGACGCTGCCGTCGGGCATGACGATCGGCGTGCTGAGGTGGGCGCCGACGGTGATGTCGGTGCGCGGCAGCCCGATGTCCTTCGCGATGGCGGCCGCATCGGGCACCAGCTCCGGCATGCGTCCGTCGACCACCTGCTTGCACCAGCTCTCCTCGATCGGGTTGCCGTCGCCGGGGCCCATCGGCGGGTTGTCGCCGTCGACGAAGCGGAACACGCGCTGGCCGTCGACGAATTCGGAGACGAACACCACGTCCATCTTCAGGCGGTCGCGCAGCGTACGCAGCACCTCGGTGACGGACTGGTCGATGCCGGGGTCGGTGCCGTCGGCGGTGGCCACCAGCAGCTCGGAGATCATCACCGACAGGTCGTCGGGACCGAAGGCGTCGTGCAACTTCATGCGCGCACTGTAGCCATGTTTCAAAGATGACAAAACCGGCAGGGGTGTCGCTCACAGTCGACATCCTGGCCGGGCGGGTGGCCGCTGTAATGCCGCACCAGGAGCCGGACTCGATCCGGCCCGGACCACAACGGATGGAGACGAACGATGATGCAAAGACGCCTGATCCTGGCGCTGGCTGCGGCCGGCTTTTCGTTGATCGCGACGGCGACCGCGCAAGCCGCGACGCTGAAGATCTCGTGCGGGGCGGTCGGCCAGGAGCTCGAGCTGTGCAAGAGCGCGGCCGAGGCCTGGGCGAAGAAGTCGGGCAACGCCGTCGAGGTGGTGTCCACGCCGAACGATGCCAGCGAGCGGCTGGCGCTGTACCAGCAGGTGCTGGGTTCGCAGTCGGACAAGATCGACGTGTTCCAGGTCGACGTGGTGTGGCCGGGCATCCTCGGCTCGCACTTCCTGGACCTGAAGCCGTACAGCAAGGGTGTCGAGAAGACGCACTTCCCGTCGATGGTGGCGAACGGCAGCGTGCAGGGCAAGCTGGTCGCGATGCCGTGGTTCATCGATGCGGGGCTGCTGTACTACCGCAAGGACCTGCTCGAGAAGCACGGCCTGAAGGTGCCGGTCACGTGGGAGCAGCTGACCGACACCGCGCAGAAGATCCAGTCGGCCGAGCGTGCCGCGGGCAACGACAAGATGTGGGGCTACGTGTGGCAGGGCCGGGCGTATGAGGGGCTGACCTGCAATGCGCTGGAGTGGGTGTCGAGCTATGGCGGCGGCACCATCGTCGACGCGGCGGGCAAGGTGTCGGTGAAGAACCCGGCGACCTCGAAGGCGCTGGCGATGGCGGCCTCGTGGGTCGGCACGATCTCGCCGACGGCCGTGCTGAACTATGCCGAGGAGGAATCGCGCGGCGTGTTCCAGGCCGGCAACGCGGTCTTCATGCGCAACTGGCCGTACGCCTGGTCGCTGGCGCAGCGCGACGACAGCCCGATCAAGAACAAGGTGGGCGTGGCGGTGTTGCCGAAGGGCGGCGATGCGGGCTCGAACGCGGCGGCGCTGGGCGGGCAGCAGCTCGCGGTGTCGAAGTACTCGAAGAACGCGGCGCTGGCGGCCGACCTGGTGATGTACATGACCAGTGCCGAAGTGCAGAAGGAGCGGGCCCTGAAGGGCTCGTTCAACCCGACGGTCTCGACGCTCTACCAGGACAAGGACGTGGTGGCCGCGAACCCGTTCATGAGCCAGCTGGCCGGCACGTTCGCCAGCGCGGTGCCGCGGCCTGCCACCGTGACGGCCTCGCGCTACAACCAGGTCAGCAACGAGTTCTGGAATGCGGCGCACGAGGTGCTGTCGCGCAGCGCCAAGCCCGAAGAGGCCGTTGCCAAGCTCGATCAGCGCCTGAACCAGATTGGCCGCGGGGGTCGTTGGAATTGAGGCGCAGGCAAAGACGCGGGTGGGGAGGCTGTGGCTCGCCGGCCGGTGCGGTCATTGCCCCTTGGGGGGCAATGACTCCCCTGCGCTGACTGGTTTCATGGCCCGTCGCCCAAACTCCCKCCACTCACTTCGTTCGTTGTGGTCAAACAGTGGGCGACAGTCAGTGCACGAAGCGYGCTGGCGCRCGCGGGCCATGAAACCAGCCAGCTCCGGCGCCCCGTCCYTATTGRCGCTCCACAGCCTCCCCACCCGCGCCTTTGCCGACACCGCAGTGCTTTGGGTGGGGAAAAGACTGATCAGACAGACGAAGCGCGCGAACGTTCGCACGCTCAATCCCCTGACCAGTCTTTTCCCCCAAACAGAGCAGGTGGTTCTGCGCGGCGGGTGGCGGGATGCGGTGGGGGCGACTTCTGGGGCGACGGAGAAGATCGGYTTCGGGGGTGGCGCGCGCCAGCGCGCTTCGTAGACTGACTCATCGGCTGTGTTTGACCACAACGAACGAAGTGAGTGGCGGGAGTTTGCCGATGCAMCCCCGAAGCCGAGCTTCTYCGTGCAGTCGGCCCGCCAGGGCCGACCGCCCCAGCCGAGCCCCCACCGCATCCCGCCACCCGCCGCGCCGTGCAAGAAGCAACAGAGCGAACAAGGAGCAACCGATATGTCCGGGCTGACAAGGCAGAGAGTGAAGTGGGCCTGGTGGATGCTCACCCCGATGCTGGTCGTGCTGCTGGCCGTCGCCGGCTGGCCGCTCGCACGCACGTTGTGGTTCAGCCTGACCGATGCGTCGCTCGCCCACCTCGACGAATGGAAGTTCATCGGCCTCGAGAACTACACCGGTGAGTACGGCGTGCTGCGCGATCCCGACTGGTGGCGCGCGGTGCTCGTCACCGGTGCGTTCGCGCTGCTGTCGGTCACGCTCGAGACCGCGCTCGGCCTCGGCGTCGCCCTGGTCATCAACCAGCCGTCGCGCCTGCGCACGCTGCTGCGCGCCGCGATGCTCGTGCCGTGGGCCATTCCCACCGTGGTGTCGGCGCGCATCTGGAGCTGGATGCTGCACGACCAGTTCGGCGTCGTGAACCACTACCTGCTCGCGTTCGGGCTCATCGCGGCACCGCTCGCCTGGACCGCCGACCCCACGCTCTCGCTCTTCACCGTCGTGATGGTCGACGTCTGGAAGACCACGCCCTTCATGGCCTTGCTGATCCTCGCCGCGCTGCAGATGGTGCCGCTCGACTGCTACGAGGCCGCCAAGGTCGACGGCGTGCCGACCTGGCGCGTCTTCACCCGCATCACGCTGCCGCTGATCGTGCCCGGCGTCGCCGTCGCCGTCGTGTTCCGCACCCTCGATGCGCTGCGCGTCTTCGACGTCATCTACGTGATGACCTCCAACAGCCGCGCCACCAAGAGCATGTCGATCTACGTGCGCGAACAGCTCATCGACTTCCAGCAGGTCGGCTTCGGCTCGGCCTCGGCCACCGTGCTGTTCTTCATGATCGCGCTCGTCACCATCGTGTACCTCGGCGCCACGCGCCGGCGCGTCGAGGAGGCTTCGTCATGAACGGCCCCAGCATCCACAAGCGCACGCCGGCGATGTCGGCGCTGTACTACGCATCCGCCGCGCTGCTGCTGTTCGTCTCGCTGTTCCCGCTGCTGTACGCGGTCTCCACCTCGCTGAAGCAGGGCACCGCGCTGTTCTCGCCCGAGCTGTGGCCGGCACACGCCACCCTCGTCAACTACGCCAGCCTGTTCCGCGACCAGCCGTTCGCCCGCAACCTGCTGAACTCGGCCTTCGTCGCCGGCGGCGTCGTCGCGCTGTCGCTCGCGCTCAGCCTGCCGGCCGCGTGGGCGCTGTCGCGCGTCAGCTTCCGCGGCCGCGGCACGCTGATGCTGACCGTGCTGTCGGCCTCGATGTTCCCGCAGGTCGCGGTGCTGTCCGGCATGTTCGAGCTGGTGCAGGCCCTCGGCCTGTACGACTCGCTGGGCGCCTTGCTGCTCGCCGACCTGGTCATCACGCTGCCGTTCACCGTGTGGGTGCTCGTCACCTTCATGCGCCAGCTGCCGAAAGAGATCGAAGAGGCCGCGATGATGGACGGCCTCGGCGTCTTCACGCTGATCTTCCGCATCTTCATGCCGCTGCTCTGGCCGGCCATGGTGGCTACCGGGCTGCTCGCCTTCATCGCCGCATGGAACGAGTTCCTGTTCGCGCTGACCTTCACGATCAGCACCGAACAGCGCACCGTGCCGGTCGCGATCGCGCTCGTCAGCGCCGGCAGCGGCTACGAGGCCCCGTGGGGCGCGATCATGGCCGCCTCGGTGATCGTCACCTTGCCACTGATCGGGCTGGTGGTCTATTTTCAACGGCAGATCGTGGCCGGCCTGACCGCTGGTTCCGTCAAAGGTTGACTCCCCTTCTTGAACGACACGACCATGACAACTCCAACCGACTGGTGGGCCGGCGCCTGCATCTACCAGGTCTACCCGCGCAGCTTCCAGGACAGCAACGGCGACGGCGTCGGCGACCTCGCCGGCATCACGCAGCGGCTCGACCACATCGCCTCGCTCGGCGCCGACGCGATCTGGATCTCGCCGTTCTTCCGCTCGCCGATGCGCGACTTCGGCTACGACGTCACCGACTACTGCGACGTCGACCCGATGTTCGGCACGCTGGCCGATTTCGATGCGCTGGTGGCACGTGCCCACGCGCTGAAGATCAAGGTGCTGATCGACCTCGTGATCAGCCACACCTCGAAGGACCACCCGTGGTTCGTCGAGAGCCGCGCGAGCCGCGACAACCCGAAGGCCGACTGGTACGTGTGGGTCGATCCGCAGCCCGACGGCTCGCCGCCCAACAACTGGCTGTCGCTGTTCGGCGGCAGCGCCTGGCAGTGGGAGACCAGGCGCCAGCAGTACTTCATGCACAACTTCCTGGCCTCGCAGCCGGACCTGAACTTCCACCACCCGCAGGTGCAGGACGCGGTGCTCGGCGCCGCACAGTTCTGGCTCGAGCGCGGCGTCGACGGCTTCCGGCTCGACACCGTGAACTTCTACTTCCACGACCGGCAGCTGCGCTCCAACCCGCCGCAGCCGGCGGGCCGGTTCGCGGTCGGCGTGCCGCGTGCCAATCCGTACGCCCGGCAGAGCCACCTGTACGACAAGACGCAGCCGGAGAACCTCGCCTTCCTGCAGCGCTTTCGCGCGCTGTGCGACCGCTACCCGGGCATCACCACCATCGGCGAGATCGGCGACGACAACGAGTACGCCACGCTGCGCGCCTACACCACCGGTGCGCGGCTGCACATGGCCTACACCTTCAACCTGATGACCGAACGCCACGAGCCGCGCTACGTGCATGCGGTGCTGGCCGAGATGCTGGCCGAGGCCGGCGACGCCTGGGTGTGCTGGGCGCTGAACAACCACGACGTGGTGCGCGTCGTCACGCGCTGGGCCGGTCTCGGCCCGGCCGAGCGTGTCGCGCCGCTGCTGGTCGGGCTGCTCGGCTCGCTGCGCGGCTCGATCTGCCTGTACCAGGGCGAGGAGCTGGGGCTGGCCGAGGCGGTGATCCCGTTCGAGCAGATCCAGGACCCGTACGGCAAGGAGATGTGGCCCGAGTTCGTCGGCCGCGACGGCTGCCGCACGCCGATGCCGTGGTCGGCCGCGGCGCCGAATGCCGGCTTCACGACCGGCGCGCCGTGGCTGCCGGTGCCGGACGGCCAGCGCCGGCGCGCGGTCGATGCGCAGGCGCCGCAGCCGGTGTCGGTGCTGAACCGCTACCGCACGTTCCTGAACTGGCGCGCGGCGCAGCCGGCGCTGCGCCAGGGCGCGATGGCGCTGCTGCCGGCGCACGACCAGGTGGTCGCGTTCACGCGCGGCGACGGAGCCGGGCAGCTGCTGTGCGCCTTCAACCTGTCGGACCGGCCGGCACGCCTGGCGCATGGACTGCCCGGCGCGTGGGCGGCGGTCGACGGACACGGCTTCGGCGGCCGCATCGAGGGCGCCGAGATCGTGCTGGAGCCGCAGGAGGCGGTATTCGCACGCCGCTGATCAAGTGCAGCCCGTTCGGGCTGAGGTATCGAAGCCGTGTCTGGCGTGCGCATCGCGTGGGCCTTCGATACCTCAGGCTGAACGGACGTGGAGTGTTCGCAGACGGCACCGTGCCGCAAAGGAAACGCTGATGTCCCAGATCCAACTCCGCAAGGTCCGCAAGAGCTTCGCCAACGTCGCGATCCTCAACGATGTCGACCTGACCATCGCCCCCGGCGAGTTCTGCGTCTTCATCGGCCCGTCGGGCTGCGGCAAGTCGACGCTGCTGCGGCTGATCGCCGGGCTCGACGACGTGAGCGGCGGCGAGATCGTGATCGACGGCCGCGTCGTCAACGAGCTGCCGCCGGCGCAGCGCAATGTCGCGATGGTGTTCCAGAGCTATGCGCTGTACCCGCACATGTCGGTGCACGAGAACATGGCCTTCGGGCTGCGCCACCACAAGATGCCCGAGGCCGAGATCCAGCGCCGCGTCGCCGAGGCGGCCGCGATGCTGAAGCTCGAGCCGCTGCTCGAGCGCAAGCCGCGGCAGCTGTCCGGCGGCCAGCGCCAGCGGGTGGCGATCGGCCGCGCGATCGTGCGCCAGCCGAAGGTGTTCCTGTTCGACGAGCCGCTGTCCAACCTCGACGCGGCGCTGCGCATCAACACCCGCGTCGAGATCGCGCGGCTGCACCGCAAGCTGGGCAACGTCAGCATGGTCTACGTGACGCACGACCAGGTCGAGGCGATGACGCTGGCCGACAAGATCGTGCTGCTGCGCCCCGATGCGGCAGCCAAGGGCCTGTTGAGCGTCGCGCAGATCGGCCGCCCGCTCGACCTGTACCACCGGCCGCAGAACCGCTTCGTCGCCGGCTTCATCGGCTCGCCGTCGATGAACTTCCTGCCGGCGGTGGCGGTCTCGGGCGACGCCGCCCGGCTCGCCTGGCGGCTGCCGAACGGGCTGGCCGGCGGCGCCGCGGTCGATGCGGCGCGGGTCACCGCCGGCAGCGACCTGACGCTGGGCGTGCGCCCGGAGCACGTGCAGCTCGGCCAGGGGGAGGGCCGCGGCCAGATCACCCACCTGGAGCACCTGGGCGAGTTCAGCTACGCCTATGTCACCTGGCATGACGCCGAACCGCCACTGCTGGCGAAGGTGACTGACGAGTCACTGAAGCTCGGCGACACCGTCAGCTTCGAGTTGCCGGCGACGCAGCTGCATGCCTTCCTGCCGGATGGGGAGGCGCTGGTCCGCACCGCCGTCCACTGAATTCAGCGCGGCCGCAACGCCGCCGGTATCCAAACGTGAAGCCGGTGAAAGGTGGCTTGTACGGAGCCCGCCGCGAGCGCTTCGGTGATGTAATCGGGTGCCGTTCTGGCAGGATCCCGGGTTTCATCGTCCATGCGTGTGGTAGCCGTCATCAATCGCAAGGGAGGCAGTGGCAAGAGCACACTGGCAACCCACCTTGCCGGCTATTGCGCCCGCCAGGGGCTGAAGGTGATGCTCGGCGACGTCGACCGGCAGCAGTCGTCGCTCGCGTGGCTGAAGCGCCGCGCCGAGCAGCCGGTGGCGCAGGGCGCGCCGGTGGTCGGATGGGCCGTCGACCCGCGCAGCGTGCTGCGCCCGCCCGCCGGCATCAGCCACGTCGTGATCGACACCCCCGGCGGCCTGCGCGACAGCGAGCTGGCCCGTGTCGTGATGTACGCCGACATGATCGTGATGCCGGTGTGCCATTCGCTGTTCGACCGCGAATCCGCGGCCGCCTGCTACGACGAACTGCACACGCTGCCGCGCGTGGCCAGCGGCCGCTGCAAGGTCGCGATGGTCGGCATGCGGCTCGATGCGCGCACCAAGGCCGCCGAGCAGATGGTGGAGTGGGCGGCGCAGGCGAATTTCCCGTACCTCGGCGCGTTGCGCGAGACGCAGGCCTACGTGCGCTGCGTCGAGCAGGGCGCGACGCTGTTCGACCTGCCGCCCGCCAAGGTGGAGGCCGACCTGGCGCAATGGAAGCCGATCCTCGCGTGGGTCGAGAAGGCCTGGCAGGAGGCGGCGAAGGCCGATGTGGTGGCACGCGCCGCGGCGCGCATGACGGCCCCGCAGGGCGCGGTGCCGGCGGCGGCAGCACCGGCC
>NZ_JBFUCB010000201.1:0-9478 GCF_056405435.1 Rhizobacter sp. P1_G5
GTGGGAGCCGCCGCAGGGGCAATGAGGCCATGAAGAGAGAACCAACGTGGCTGCCGATTTCGGCGCTCGCTGGCCGTGTCGTCACCCGCTGGCAAGGCACGGAGATGGCGCTGGTTGCAGGCGAGGTCGCCGAAGATGTGCGCTGGGAAGATCCGGGCATTCCGTTTCTCCAGCTGATCAATCTCGACTTGCAGTTGGCGAACGGGCAAGTCTTCAGGCTGTTGTCCCATCTCGAGGACGGGACCGGTTTTCACGGGCTCTACCTGATGGAGCTCGACGCCATTCAGGCGCCGGAGCCCCACGAAGATGCTCCATTCCTCTTTCGGGATCGACAGTTTCCGGAGTGGCCGGCGGGCGAGATCGAGATCACTGAACTCCGTCATGACGGTCCGAATGCCACGGCTGAAGTACGGCTCCTGCTGTCCGGGAATGAGCTCAGGCTCGTCGCGGGCGAAGTTCACGAGCAATTTGACGGGAGCCTGTGCATCGTCGAGTGCGACGAATCCATACTCGTGCAACTGAAAGGCGTTCGGCCGTAGAAGATCCCATGGCAAGCAAGTTCATGTGTCGTTGCGGTGAGATCGTCCGCACGAATCTCTTCGAGGGGAACGGCGTGCACCTGCTGGTCGCTGAGGAGCTTGTCGATGCCGCATCAGGGGGCGCGTCGACTGATCTGGATCCGTTTCTGGATGAGATCGTGAAGCAGTCGGAGATCGTGGCGAAATGCGGCAAGTGCGGCTGCATCGCCATCATTGACGATCACTACGACATCAAGCTGTATGAACCGATTTCTCGCTCATGAACGATGAAGGCGTGACACCGAGGTGCCCTTGCTGTCTGTTTCGGACTCTTCAGGAACGCGGAGGATTCGAGGTCAGACAGGCAACCGCCCAAGAAATCCCGGCAGGAGGCGATCATGAACATGCTTGACCTCTTCTCCCTCCTGGCTTCACCCGGCGCTGCAGCGGGCTGCATCCTCGGCGTCGGCATCGCCGTCGGGTTGCACTGGTTGTTTCCAGCCGAAGATCTCCTTGCCGCCCAGGCTCTTGTTGTCGCCGTGTGCTGCGGGGTCGGAGCCCTGCTGGAATGGCACCAGCCCGCCCGTGACCGGGATGGCGACTGAATCAACCTGACCTGCCGGTGAACACCGCCAGTTGCGCCGCGAACGCCCGCTGATAGGCGGGCCGCGCCTCACCACGGGCCACGTAGGCGGCAAGCCGGGCGTCCTCGTCGAGCATCCCCGACGGCCTCAACCTGAGCAGCACCGCGACCATCATCAGGTCGCCCGCGCTGAACGCACCATCGAGCCACTCCGCATCGCCCAGTCGATCGGACAACTCGCCCAACCGGACACGCACGCGCTCCACGACGAGAGGCAGGCGCTCGTCGTACCAGCTCTTGTCGCGCTCCAGCAGCTTGGCGTTCTGGAACTCGATGATCGGCACCTCCACCGTGTTGACCGCGGCAAACATCCAGGTGATCGCACGGGCCCGGGCATTCGCGTCGGCGGGCAGCAGGCCGGCGTGATGCTCCGCGATGTGCAGCACGATGCCGCCCGACTCGAACAGCACCAGATCGTCTTCCTGATAGGTCGGGATCTGCCCGAAGGGATGCAGCGCGCGATGCGCCGGCGCCTTCATCGCCGCGAAGGAAAGCAGGCGGACCTCGTAGGGCTGCCCTGCCTCCTCCAGCGCCCAGCGAACGCGCATGTCGCGCGCGAGCCCGCGGCCGCGGTCAGGCGACGATTCAAAGGCCGAAATGGTGGGGTTCATGGTCGATCTCTCCTCTCGAGTACGGGACCTTGAAGGTCCGATCACAGACTCGACGTTCGAGGCAGACCCGAATCGACATCACCACACACCGCACGCGCATCGACGACCACGCCATCCGCCGGGCCCAGGCCCGCATGCGCAGCCTGATGTGCCATGCCCCARTGGCGGATCGCCTCCGCCACCGGCAGCACCGAGCGCCCATGCGGCGTGAGCGCGTAGTGCACGACGGCCGGCACCGGCCCGCTGCGCTCCCGGCTCACGAGACCATCGGCCTGCATCTCGCGCAGTTGTTGCGCCAGCACCTTGGCCGACACGTCCGGCAGGCTGCGACGCAGCGCGGCAAAGTGCCGCGGGCCGTCTGACAGCCGGTACACGACGAACAGCTTCCAGCGCCCGCCGATGGCGGCCAGCGCGGCCGTCAGCGCGCAGCCCGGGATCGCGTTGGCACGTGCCACGCGCGGACGGTTACCTGCAGGTGCCTTCTTGGCGGTGTCCATGGTGCTGGCTAGAGTGCGCCCGAGTGTAGTCACCTCTCACCGTCGGATGCCTTGCAACCATGATCCAGCTGCCCACCCGTTCGATCTCGTACGGCATCGCCGGCCTGCTGGCGCTCCTCGGCGCCTGCGCCGTGCCTGCGCCGCCATCGACTGCACCAGCCGGCGCCGTGCGGGCCATCCCCGCGACACCCGTCGGCTCGCCGCATGATTTCGACTTCGAGCACGGTCGCTGGCACACGCAGCTCCGGCGCCGCCTGCAGCCGCTGAGCGGATCCGACGCCTGGGCGGAGTACGCCGGCACGACCGTCGTGAGCCCGGTGCTGGGCGGTCGCGCGAACCTCGCCGAGCTCGACGTCTCCGGACCTGCAGGGCGAATCCAGGGGCTGTCGCTGCGGCTCTTCGACACGACGCTCAGGCGCTGGACGCTCAACTTCTCCAACGCCGCCTCCGGCACGCTTGCTGCCCCGATGACGGGTGGGTTCGGCGGCACCCCGCGCGGCGTGTTCTACAGCGCAGAGGAATTCAACGGCCGGCCCGTGCTCGTGCGCTTCGTCATCGAGTCGGCCGGCGCCGACAGCTGCCGCTTCGAGCAGGCGTTCTCGGCCGACGGCGGTGTGACGTGGGAAATCAACTGGATCGCGGTGGATACGCGGTCGTGAGTCGGGCGAGCAGCGGTTCGCTGCGCCGGCTGTGGCGCCGCAGACCCGATGTGGGGAGCGCATGGGCCGTCATGCGTTTCAAAACAGGTCCAGCGTCGGGAAATCGGCGCGACCGTGCAGGCAGTTCCACAGGTAGATGGCGAAGCCAAGGTCGCCGGTCCACAGCGAATAGCGCAGTTGGCCGTACAGCCTCGCATCGGCCTCAGTCTGCGCTATGCCGTGCATTGCAAAGGATTGCGCGCGCTGCAGCCACATCGCATCACCGGTGCGCCGGTACAGCTTGAGAAAAGCGTAACCGTTGCCGCCGGTGCCGTGGCACAAGTTGGAGCCCTTGCTCAGCGGTCCGGCGGCCCAGACCGCTTCACCTGCTGCGGCGAGCACTTCGTCCAGCGCAGGGCTCGGCAGGTCGGCCACGCAGACTACGAAGCCAGGTGCGCCGTGGCAGTACTGCATCAGCAAGGGTCTGGTGGGCGGCGGCGTCAGTACGGCGCGCCAGTTGACGTGCTGGCCTTCCCAGGTGGCAGTGCGCAGTACGGTGTTTTCGATGCAGGACTGCCAGGCACCCCAATCGGTCTCGTCCAGCAAGTGGCGGCCGTGTATCAGGGGTACAGCGGTCGCCACGAAACCATGGACTGCGTCGATGTAGGTGGACTGGCGGCCATACAGGTCCTGCATCCAGTAGTGGCAGGCAAACTCGTCGGACCAAAGGAGCTGCGACCACAGCACCGCCGCCGTGCTGCGGAAAAGTTCGGCCCAGCGTGCTTCGCCGGTCCGCTGATGCAAGAAGAGAGAAGCCAGCAGTGTGCCGGGCGAGCCCCACATCAGTTCGCGCGCTGGGTGTTCCATGTGGGCGGCGATCAGCTCAGACAAGCGGCCCGCGGTGGCCGGCAGCGGCGTCGCTGCGTATTCGAGCAAGCGAAAGGGCAACTCCCCCATCATGAAAGAGCCGGCATGCGCAGCCGCCTCGGTACCCAGCCAGGATGTGTTGCGCGCCAGCAGGTCGGCCAGCCGTGCAGAGTCGCGATAGTCGCGCTGCAAGCGAACGGCGCCCGCATCTTGCAGATGGTGCAGCGCCCACACCACACCGCAGGCGCCGTAGTAGAGCGGCGTTGCGGGCTGTGCGGCGTCTTCGCCCGGCTCCAGATCACGCGGGTGGGGCGACCACCAGCTCTCCGGCGTGAACCGGGCCTCGGTCTCTGTCACGATCCGGCGAATGCTGCCCCGGACGAGGTCTTCGTCCCAGGGAATCACCCGCAGTGGCTCGTGGCGCGCTGGGTCAAACAACATGATTCACCCCGGATCCTTGAGTGCGGCAAGCGCCGGTTTGCCGACATGAGAGGCCCTGCCGATGACGGTCCTCACATCAAGCTTGCGGAGGATAGCGGTTCAAGTCGAGGATCTTCAGCGGGTCGGGAAGCAATGCACGCCCTGCTACGCCAACCGCAATCTTCCTGCCCTTGGCATCAGTGAGCTCGAACCATGCTGACCCGCCGTCTGCGACGAATACTGAGTCGGTCACTCGGATGGGGCTGCTCATGTCATTTGGGCGCAGAATCAGTGCAGGGGTCGGGCCACACGACGGCATAGGCACGCCGCGCAAGCACATCGCCGTCACGAGCCGGGAGCGAGTCCATGTCCAAGCGCATCG
Source organism: Rhizobacter sp. P1_G5 (assembly GCF_056405435.1). NCBI lineage: Bacteria > Pseudomonadati > Pseudomonadota > Betaproteobacteria > Burkholderiales > Sphaerotilaceae > Rhizobacter > Rhizobacter sp. P1_G5. The sequence continues at coordinate 4,577 of NZ_JBFUCB010000201.1, forward strand.
TCTCCGTGATCGCCATCGGCGCCGCCGCTCTGGTGGCTGCTGCCCTGTACTTCACGTCGAACAAACCGCAGCCCGACCTGCCGCCGGCCGCGCCGGTGGTGGCCGGCTTCCTGCACGGCCAGACGGTGCGCATGCTGATCGTCGGCGACCCGTTCTCCATCGCGCTGCGCGCCGGCGCGCGCGAGTTGGGTCGACGCGCCGGGGGCAACGTCGAGATCGAAGTGGTCGGCTACGACGACGTGCGCCGGCTCACGCTGCTCAATGCGCACGACCAACGCTCGGCCTACGACATCGTCAGCTTCGACAGCGTGTGGGCCGGCGAGTACGGCGCGGCAGGCGTGTTGCTGCCTCTGAACGACTGGATCAAGGCGTCGGCGGCGACGATCCGCCCCGACGACTTCCTCGAGATCGGCTACCGGCAGGGGCAGTTCAGGGGCCGACAGCTCGGCCTGCCGATCCAGCCGCACCCCGAGTTGCTGTGGATCCGCCGCGACCTGTTCGAGAAGGCCGGCCTGGCCGCGCCGCAGACCACCGACGAGTTGCTGGCGGCGGCGAAGCGCTTCACGCAACCGGCGCAGGGCCAGTTCGGGATTTGCTGGAACGGCCAGCGCGGCCAGGCGCTCGGCCAGCAGATGGCGCATTTCTACGCGGCCTTCGGCCAGCCCTTGCTCGACGCCGGTGGGCGRCCGAGCCTGAACACCGAGCGCGGCATCGCCGCAGCGCGCTTTGCGCAGAGCCTGTTGCCGTTTTCGCCGCCCGACGTGCTGAACATGGCCTGGGACCAGCGGCCGGTGCGCTTCGCCAAGGGCGGCTGCGTGATGGCCTACGAATGGGCGGCGCGCAGCTACCTGGTCGAGGAAGACCCCGGCTCGCAGGTCGCCGGACGGGTCAGCTACGAGGCCGCGCCGCACGCGCCGGGCGCCAAGCCGGTCACGTCGATCGGCACCTGGAGCCTGGGCATTCCCGCCAACATCGGCGCGCGGCGTGACATCGCGTGGCCGTTCCTCGCCTGGCTGACGGGCAGCGAGATCGAGCGCTGGCTGGCGCAGCAAGGCAACGGTGGCATGCCCCGCTACTCGGTGATGCGCGACCCCGCGCTTGCGCAGCGCTACCCGGCCTTCCAGGCCGTCGCACGGCTGGGCAGCGCCGGCCAGCTCGACGACTGGATGCGCCCCGCGGTGCCGCAGTGGTCGGCGTTGGCCGACATTCTGGGCGGCGTGTACCACGACATGCTGCGCGGCGAGTCGACGCCTGAGCAGGCTGCCGCACGCGCCCAGCAACAGGCCGATGCGCTGTTCACGGCCTCGGCCAAGTGAGGGCCTGGCACGCATGAATACGCCGCAGGGGGGGGCCGCGTGATGCCGCGTTGGTCGGGCCTGGGTCTGCGGCACCAGTTGATCGCTGCGTTCGTCGCCGTGATCCTGTTGCCCACCGCGATCATCTCCGTCTACAGCCTCAGCCGCAGCAGCGAGCTGATCATCCAGATGGCCCGCGACGAGGGCCTGCGCGGCGCCGGCGTGCGCGCGGCGGCCGCCAACCGTCAGCTCACCGACATCGGCACCGATCTGCAGGTGATCGCCCAGGCGTCCGTCTTGCGCCGCTACCTGAATGCGGCACCGGGCGCCGGGCGCGCGAGCGTCGCGCGGGAGGTGGAGCGCTACTTCGCCGCCTTGCTCAAGCGCTGGGGCGAGCGCTACAGCCGCCTGTGCCTGCTCGACAGCAGCGGCCACGAGGCGAGTTGCGCGCGTGTCAGCGCCGGCGTGCCGGCGGTGGTACCGCCCAGCGAGTTGGCGGATCGCTCGGCCGAGCTGTATTTCGCGGGCGCGCTGCAGCTGCGAGCGATTCCCGGCCAGGAATCGACCTACATCTCGGAGCTCGCGCTGCTAGCGCCGGGCGCCCACGATCCCGTCAGGCCGGTGCTGCGCTATGCGACGGCGCTGCAGAGCGACAGCGGACTGCTCGACGGCGTGGTCGTGCTGGACGCGCTGGTGGCACCGGTGCTGGGCACGCTCGAGGCATCCGCCGCCGCCGCGGCCGCCACCTATGTCGTCGACCGGCAGGGGCACTACCTGCTGCACCCCGATCCTGCACACCGCTTCGCCCACCTGCGCGGCGACGGCGTGTCGCTGCGCAGCGAGCGTCCGCACGATGCGGCGGTCATCCTGGCCCAGTCGGCCGGCACGCTGTACGCGTCCGCCGATCGGCCGGAAACCCTGCAGGTGTTCGCGCGCATCCGGCCGCCCGGGCAGAGCAGCGTGCTGTGGACACTGATCGACGAGCAGTCGCTCGATGCGATCCTCGCCGAGGTCGGCCACACGCGCAACGTCATCGTGATGGTGGCCGCGGTGGCCTTGCTGCTGGCGATCGCCATCGCACTGCGGATGACGCACGGCATCGTGCGGCCGATCGGCGCCCTGGCGCAGGCGGCGGATGCGATCCGCCAAGGCGATCTCGACACGCCCCTGCCCGCGGCGGCACGGCCCGACGAGGTCGGCGTGCTGACGCGCGCCTTCGCGCAGATGGCCGCACGGGTGCGCGAGCTCGTCGGCACGCTGCAGCAGCGCGTCGCCGATCTCGAACGCAGCGACGYGGCGCTGCGTTCGGGCCAGGCGCGCCTGCAGCACATGATCGATTCCAACCTCGCCGGCATCGTCTTCTTCGACCTGGAGGGCCGTGTCATCGAGGCCAACGATGCCTACCTGCGCATCGTCGGCTACGACCGCGACGATCTGCGCGAGGGGCGCATCCATCGCGCGACGCTGACACCGCCGGAATACCGCGACGCGACCGAACAGGCCCTGGTGGAAGTTCGCACGCTGGGTGCCTGCAGGCCCTACGAGAAGGAATACGTTCGCAAGGACGGCAGCCGGGTACCGGTCCTGGTCGGCGTTGCATTGCCCGAGCCCGGGTCGGAGCAGGCCGTGGGCTTCGTGCTCGATCAGACCGCGAGCAAACAAGCCCTGATCGAGCGCGATGCGCGCGCGGCGGCGGAGCTGGCAAGCCTCGCCAAGAGCGAGTTCCTGGCGCAGATGAGCCATGAACTGCGCACGCCGCTGAACGGCATCCTGGGCTTCGCGCAGATCCTGCAACGCGACACGACCCTGACCGAGCGGCAGGCCCGGGGGCTGAAGATCATCGACGAGAGCGGGCAGCACCTGCTCACGCTCATCAACGACATCCTCGATCTGTCGCGCATCGACGCGGCCAAGCTCGACCTGTATCCCACCGAGGTCAACCTGCCGGTGTTCCTGCAGGTGGTGGGCGACATCATCCGCGTCAAGGCGGAGGAGAAGAGCCTGCTGTTCGTCTACGAAGCGACGCCGGATCTGCCGGCCACGATACGCGTCGACGAGCGGCGACTGCGCCAGGTGCTGCTCAACCTGCTGTCGAATGCGGTCAAGTTCACCGACACCGGGCAGGTGACGCTGCGCGCGACGCGCTTGCCGTCACCGGGGACCGGCGCCGAGGCCGATGCGATGGCGCGCCTGCGCTTCGACGTGGAAGACGAAGGCATCGGCATGAGCGAGGCGCAACTGGCGCGCTTGTTCCGGCCCTTCGAGCAGGTGGCCGACGTCGAGCGACGCGAGGGTGGCACCGGCCTGGGCCTGGCCATCAGCCGACAGCTGATCCGCCTGATGGGCGGCGACATCCAGGTGAGCAGCCGGCCGGGCGAGGGCAGCGTCTTCGCGTTCGAGATCGAGGTGCCGGCGCTGCAGACCCAGGTTCAGGCGCAGCCTGCGCGTGGCGCGGCGATCGGCTACGAAGGGGCACGCCGCAGGATCCTGGTGGTCGACGACGTGCCGCAGGGGCGCGCGATGCTGCTCGATGCCCTGGGCGCGCTGGGCTTCGAAATGGCCGACGCCGGCAATGGCGAAGAGGCGCTCGCCGCGGTGGCCAGGTTCCGGCCCGACCTGATCGTGATGGACCTCGTGATGCCGGTGATGGACGGCTTCGAGGCGATACGGCGGCTGCGGCTCTTGCCGGAAGGCGCCAGGCTGCCTGTCATTGCCGCGTCGGCCAACGCGAGTGCACAAACGCAGGCGCGCTGCCGCGAGGTGGGCGCGAATGCCTTCATCAACAAGCCCGTCGATCTGAAGGCCCTTCTGGACGCGATCGCCGCCACGCTGGACCTGACCTGGCTCCATGAGGAGCCGGCCGCCCCGCCCGACCGGGCGCTGCGGCACGCCACGCGCAGCGCACGGCCTGAAGAAGCGCTTGCCGATCAGTGGCCCGGCCTGCGCGGTGCACGCGTCCTGCTGGTCGAAGACAACGCCATCAACCAGGAGATCGCGTTGGCGGTGCTGAGCCGCGCCGGCATCGTCGTCAGCGTCGCCGGCGATGGCCAGGCGGCGCTCGAGATGCTGCGCCGGGAGCGTTTCGACGCCGTGCTGATGGACTGCCAGATGCCGGTGATGGATGGCTATGCCACGACGCGCGCGCTGCGCCAGCAGGCACAGTGGCGCGATCTGCCGGTCATCGCGATGACCGCCAACGCGATGGTCGGACACCGCGACAAGGTGCTCGCGGCGGGAATGAACGACCAGATCACGAAGCCGATCCGGCTGGAGGAGATGTTCGCGACGCTGGCCYGCTGGGTGCACCCTGCCGTGGCCGAATCGCGCGCATCGACACCCGCGTCGCACTCGCCGGCGTGACACCGAACAAATACGCATTGCGCATACAATCTCGGGCCATGACTCAAGCCCAGCAGGTTCTCTTGCGCGACGCGATGCGTCGCCTGAACATGACACGCGAGGCCTTTGCCGAACGCATCGGCAGCCGAAAGCGCGCTCTCGACACCTGGCTTCTGCCAGATGAATCCGCCGAATTTCGTGCCATGCCGGAGATCGTCAGGCGCTTCGTGGGCGAGATTCTTTCAAGAACCGAAGGCAGTGAGAGAAG
>NZ_JBFUCB010000202.1:0-9462 GCF_056405435.1 Rhizobacter sp. P1_G5
GCCTCTCGCCGATGGCATGGCCGTGCTGTTGMTAGCCTTCGCGTCCCTCGTCATCGGGGTGCTGCTGCTTCGCACGCTGCGCAGCGTGGGGCAGGGCAGGCTCAGGGAGATCGTGTGAACCCGGCCACACCAGTGCGTCACGCGCCGGTGAGTAGCGTGCACCGTGCTTCGCTGCACGCTGCAACTCGGCGCGATCGACGTTGCCGAAGCCGCGGTCGATGAGCAGGTCGATCAGGCCCGCCGTCAACGGCTCCAGGGCCTCGCGCGACGCGGCCGACGTGAACCGGGCCTGGAACGACTCCGTCGCCAGCCGGCACGCTTCACGCAGTTCGGCGACGGGCAGCCCCTGCACCGTCCGGTTCCCCACCAGCGGCAGGTCCGTCTGGAAGTGCATCGCATCGCCGTCCAGGCGATACGTGCCATGAAACCGCATCGTGACCTGCTCGCCGTGTTCCGCCAGCCCCGACTCGACGCGCTCGCCGTGGAAGGCGAGGCACATGCATTCCTGCGTGTGCGGCTCCAGCAGCCAGGCATCTCCCGCCGCCGCAAACATCACCATCGGCACGGCGAGCATCTCCGGACCGGTCACTTCGATGCGCCGGCCCCCCTCGACAGCCACCGCCTGGAACGCGGCGATCCTGCTGCGCAGCAAGGCCACGCCGCCCTCGGCCTGCGCGCCCTCGAGGCAGGCCGTGACGTGGCGCCAATGGTCATACCCCGCGCCCCGGGCGACGCGGTCGAGCAGGTCGGCCAACTTGCCGCCACCGTTGCGCTGCAGGCGCCTGGCCTGCTTCTTCAAGTGCTCCACCTTCTCGGTGGACGTCGGGATGTGTCGCATGCCGCCAAGCATAAGTGCGGCTGAGGCATCCCCTCACGCCACCGTCAGCACGATCTTCCCCTGGAGGTGCCCGCGCGCGGCCCGCTCGTGGGCCTGCCGCGCATCCGCCAGCGCGAACCTGCTGTCGATGGCGACGCGAACCGTCCCTGCATCGAGCAGCTGCCCGAACGCTGCGAGTTGCGAGCCGTTCGAGCGCACCTGCGTCATCGAGACGGTGATGCCGCGCTGCGCGGCCTCTTGTGCCTCGGCGAAGCCGATGAACACCGGGAACAACGCGCCGCCGCGCTTGAGCGTGCGCAGGAAGCGGCCGGTGGTGGGGCCGCCGAGGGTATCGACGACGAGATCGAGGTCGCTCACCACGTCCTCGGGCGCGCTGCGGGTGTAGTCGATGAACTCGTCCGCCCCGAGCCCGCGCAGGAACGACTCGTGCGCGCCCGATGCCACCGCGATGACGTGCGCGCCTTGCGACTTCGCCACTTGCAATGCCAGGTGCCCCACGYCGCCCGCGGCGCCATTGACGAGCACTTTCCTGCCGTCGAGCGGCACCGGATGATGGCGCTGCGCTTGCAGCGGGTTGGCGTGGTCGTGCCCCAGCTCGATCAAGTACTGCCAGGCGGTGAGCCCGGCCATCGGTGCCGCGGCAGCGTGCACGTGATCGAGGCCGGCAGGCTTGCGCGCCAGGTCGGCCACCGGCACGGCGACGTACTCGGCATACGCGGCCCCTTCGCCCTTGAGGCCAGGGAATCGAACCATGCCGAACACGTCGTCGCCCACGGCGAAGCGATCAACATCGCCCGCGACGGCCGCGATGACACCCGACACGTCCGTCCCGGGAATCACAGGGAAGGGCACCAGCGGCCGCCACTCGGGAGGCAGGTTCCTGTAGCCCTCGCGCAGGTACCAGTCGGGCGGGTTGATGCCTACCGCGTGAACGCGGACGAGCACCTCGCCCGGTTGCAATTCGGGCACCGGGGCGTCCTCGTAGCGCAGCACCTGCGGACCACCGAACTCGTGCAGCCGGATCGCCTTCATCGTCTTCGTCGTCATCACCATCTCCTTCACCGCGAATTGCGTTGACAAGGAGTGTGGATATTCGCCACCCGTTTGATAATCCTGGCGCAACTCACTTGACAAGTGCCATGACGGAACAAATCAGCCTGGAGCGTCTCACGGGCATCGTCGCGTTCGCGCGCGCGGCGTCGTACGGCAGCTTCACGGCGGCGGCACGCTCGCTGTCGGTGTCACCGTCGGCCGTCAGCAAGACGATCCAGCGCCTGGAGCAGCAGCTGGGGCTGCGCCTGTTCACGCGGACGACCCGCTCGCTGGTGCTGACACCGGAGGGGCGTGAGCTGCACGAGCGCGCCCGGGTCCTGCTGCGCGCCGCCGAAGAGGTGGTCCAGTCCGCGGCCGCGGTGCGGGCCGAGCCCTCCGGCATGCTGAAGATCGCCGCGCCGCTGCCCATCGGCACGCGCCTGCTCGCGCCGGCGCTGCCGGAGTTCCGGCGCCGCTACCCGAAGCTGCACATCGACCTGCGGCTGAACGACCGCTTCGTCAACCTGGTCGAGGAAGGCATCGACGTGGCGATCCGCGTCGGCCAGCTCGCCGACTCCGCGCTGATCTCGCGCGGCCTCGCGACGAACCACCTCGGCGCCTACGCGTCGCCGGCCTACCTGGCGGCGCGCGGAACGCCACGCAAGCCGGAAGACCTCCGGGATCACGACTGCGTTAATTTCCGCTACCAGACCTCGGGGCAGCCGCTGCGCTGGTTGTTCAAGGTCGGCAGCCGCACCATCGAGTTCACGCCCGACGCCGCCATCGTGGTGGACGTGAGCGACGCGGTCGTCGAGGTGCTGGCCGCCGGTGGCGGCATCGGCATGACGGCGTCGTGGATCGCAGCCCCGTACGTGGAACGCGGACTGCTGCTGCCCGTGCTCGCCGAGTTCTCGATCGACCGATCGGCGATCACCGCCGTCTGGCCCGAGAGCCGGCGCGGCAACCCGAACCTCAAGGCGTTCGTCGCGTACCTCGACGAAGTATTCCAGGGCGTCATGTCCGGGCCCTTGCCGTCAGTCTCGTGACGTGCCTGGACGAGCGTTTCAGGCCCGCCCCCCTTCGACCAGGCGAAGCGCCACTTGGACGTTGTTGCGGCCCGCGCCCTTGGCCTGGTAGAGCATCACATCCGCCTGCCTGACGAGCGCCTCGACGGTCATGGCGTCACCCTGGTAGAACGCCAGGCCGATGCTGGTCGTGACATCGATCGTCTGCTGGTCGACCACGAACGGCGTCCTCATGGCCTGGACGATCTTGGCGGCGACGGTGGCGGCCACATCGGGCGCCGGCAGGCCTTCCATGATCACCGTGAACTCGTCGCCGCCCAGGCGGGCGACGGCGTCGCTGGAACGCAGGGTCCGGGACAGCCGGTCCGCGAATTCCCGCAGCAGTGCGTCTCCCGCGCTGTGTCCGTACCGGTCGTTGATCTGCTTGAACCGGTCGATGTCGAGGTACATGAGCGCCATCAGTGCACCCGTGGCGCGGCAGCGCTCCATCGCCTCGGCGACGCGCAACTCGAAACCGGCGCGATTGACAAGGCCCGTGAGCGGGTCCAGGCGAGCCAGCTCGATCAGCCGCTTCTCTTCGAGCTTCTGGCGGGTGATGTCGCTGACCACGGCGTGGAAGCCGAGCACCGTGCGGCCGTCGGCGGCCAGCTGCGGGATGTACTGGGCCTCGTAGCAGACATGGCTGCCGTTGGTCATCTCGCTCTGGAACGTGACGGCCTCTCCCCGCAACGCGGCGCGAATGTGCGGTTCGACCTTGCTGTACGCCGCATCGCCCAGCAGCGCGCGCACGGTCTGCCCGTGGAGTTCGTCGCGCGGCCGGCCGAAGCCTCGCTCGTAGGCCAGGTTGTTGAATCGGTAGCGCTCGTCGGCGTCGATGTAGGCCACGCGCATCGGCAGCGCATCGGCCACCGTGCGCAGGCGGGCCTCGCTCTCCTGGAGCGCTCGTTGCGCTTCGCGGTACGAGGTGATGTCGGCGACGAGGGTGTACAGGCCCACGACCACGCCCCGCTCGTCGCGATCGGGAACGGCCGTGACCTGCACATGGCGTCGGCCCTCGGGGCGCACCATTTCCCGGTCGTACGCCACCTCCTGGCCCGCCAGGGCGGCCCGCAGCCGGGGTTCGATGTCCAGCCAGGCCTGCTCGCCGTAGAACTCCCGCACGCTCGTCCCGATCTGCGGCGCCGCGTCATCGCCGAACCATTGCTGGTACGTCCGGTTGACGAAGCGAAAGCGCAGGTCGCTGTCGAGGTAGGAAATCAGTGCCGGCAGGTGGTCGGTCACCATGCGCAGCCGATGCTCGCTCTCGCGGACCGCCTGTTCTGCGGCCTTGGCGGCCGAGATGTCGCGCATGAGTGCCGAGAAGTACTCGACCTTGCCCTGTTTGTCGCGGTGGCAGATGACGATGTGGCTGACCGGGAACTCGCGCCGCTGCGCATCCCAGACCAGCGATTCGCCCACCCAGACGCCGGCGGCCTCCGCCGCAGGCCAGACCTCCGACATGAACCGCTCGAGGGTTTGCGGCGGGTTGAAGTCGGCCAGCGTCAGGTGCTCGATCGACGCGTCGAGCGCCACCCCGGTGCGCCCGCGTGCGGCCGGGTTCATGTAGGTGAGCCGGCCCATCGGGTCGATCTGCACGACGTAGTCGGTGGTTGCGTCGAAGACTGCGCCCAGCATGCGAAGCGCTCCCTCGGCCCGCATGCGCTCGGTCACGTCGCGACCGACCGAATGAAGCATCGGCCGGCCCGACGGGTCGAGCTGAAGGCTGTCGGTCCACGAAATCCAGCGTTTGGCTCCGCTGGCAGTCATGATGCGGTTCTCGCCGGTCGACGTCTTGCCCGTCGACAGGACCTTCGAGATGACGTGCCGAACGATCTCGTGTTCCGCCGGCTCGACGTAGTCGAACAGATTCCTGCCCACCATCTGTGCGGGCGTCAGGCCGAACTGCCGCGCATACGCCGGGTTGACGTAGCTCAGTTCGCCGTCGGGCTTGACGAGCGACACGAGTTCGGACTGGTCATCGAGGATGGATTTCACCATCTGCTGGCTCGCGACCAATTGCCTGATCACCGGCCTCACCTCGCTGTGCTGGACATAGATGGCCAGCGCGAGGATGCCGACCAGCGCCAGCGCCAGAAGGTTCAGGCGCGACCGCATCGGCGCATAGAGCGTCTCGACATCGGTGCGCACCGCGAACCCGAGCCCGAAATCCTTGATCGGCGCGAAGGCCGAGAGGACAGGGCTGCCGCGCCGGTCATCGAGGAACTCCACGCCCTGTTCGCCAAGCACGGCCCTCGCCACCGGAAGGGCGGGGCTGCCCGCCGCGTCGAACATCGGCAGCTCGAATCCGGACGGCCTGAACCGGTTCGGCGCGCAGACCAGCTTGTCCTTGTCGCGGCCGCAGATCGCCACGTCGGAGGTGTCGCGGGATGCCCGGATGTCCTCCAGCAGGCGATCGAACAGCGGCATGCGCTGCTCGGTGTGCACCCGTCCGACGGTGCGCTCCCCGATGCGAACATCGGTTTCCGTGAGGAGCAGGTAGCCGTCCTTCCAGGCCAGGATGGTCGTCGACCCGGTGTTCGACAGGCGCTGGATGACTTGCATCTTCGCGGATGTCATGGTGCCCGCCTGCGCCACGCGCGTGGCATCCGCGGTGTAGAACTCCACGCCCGTCAGGTCGGTGGTCAGGATGCTGTCGGCAACCCGCTGCAGGAACTCCTTGGCCACCGCGTCGCCGGGCGCCGTGCTCAGCCTGTCCAGGGCCTGGCGTGCGGCCGGCCGCGTGGCAACGGTTCTCGGGAACCACAGGCTCACCTCGATGGTGTGGGCCAGCGACGTCGCGTTCGTCCTGGCGATGAGCAGCATGTCCTTCGCGACCGAGCGCTCGAAGGTATCGCGCATCACCCCGAAACCCGCAACGCCACCTGCCAGGGCGACCAGCGTGATGACCGCGATCGAGCGCCGCTTGATGCGCTGCTCGGTCTTTTGCAGCACCTTGGGTTCAAGCGCCTGGGATGCCTCGTGGAGCATCCACAGGCCGGCGCCGACGACCGAGAGTCCGAACGCGGTGACCGGCTGCATCCGGTTGAAGCTCGCCACCCGGTACAGCGTTTCCAGGCCCACGAAGTGACCGACGAGTCCGGCCAGGCCGATGAGGGAAACGGCCAGGGACAACCCCAGGAAGATGAGCTGGCGAGGCCGGGTGGAGCGTTGCCTGTTCAGCCAGAAGCCGATCCCGGCGAGCAGGAATCCCAGGCTCGCGTTCGCGGACAGCCGGCCGGGATGGGGTTGGGCCGCTGTGGAGACGGTGCCGGCGCGGACGATGTCGACGCCCAGGCCGATGCCTGTCACCCCTTCGAACAGGTAGGCCAGAGGCAGCGCGATCAGCGCGGCGATGCAGATGGCAGAGAGCCGGGTGAGCCAGGCGGCCGGGTTCGATGGGCGCGAGGCGTTGATCAGGCAGATGCTCGCCGCGACGAAGAGCAGCGGGCTGGCGATGCCTGCGTGCTCGGAGCCGGGGATGAGGTGCGCGACGGCGTCCACCTGAAACACCCAGCGCACGGCCATGGTCGCGCCGAGCAGGCCTGCGACGAGTCCTGCCACTCGCGCGGTTGAAAGGGCCGATTTCTGCATGGGGTCTATCCGATCCGGTGTCTGTCGCCTGACGATTGCGGCGCACAACCTCTCGACGGGCAAGCGACACCGGAGCAAGCGCTACACCGCAGGGTACGCCTCGGCAGGCGCGTTGAAGGCCGGAAGTGGGCCCGTGCAGGGGCGCAATTCAGGCGTGGACTGCGTGGGCCAGGCGTTCGCGCACGGCGGCGAGGTGGTCCGCCCTGACCCGCCGCAGGACGAAGTCGCGGTAGTTGGTGCTGCTGAGTTGGCTCCATGCCTGCGCTCGACCCAGGGCGGATCGCTGCGCGCGAGAGGCGAGAACCGCGTCGTCTGGAATCGGAGCGTTCGCATCGGTCATGAATTCATAGCCGTAGGAGCGCATGTGCTCTCTCGCCACCGTCTCGATGACCTCGATTTCGTCGACGCTCAGCTGGCTCTTGAACTTGTCCCGGTTGGCCGGGATGGGACCGAAGCAGTTGGATGACCACAGGTCCGACAGCTTCGACATCTGCCGTGCTTCGGTGGAAGCCGCCACGTCGAGCATTTGCGGAAGGAAGTCCAGGCCGATGAAGTCGCAGATGCCGCGCAGGACAAGCTCCTGGTCGGCGAGGAAATCCTCGTATCGGATCGTGAGCACGCGGGCCGGATGCGCACGGACGAGCCGCTGGGCAGCATCGTGCGCGGCGACCCACGTCATCGCATTGAGCGTGCTGTCGAAGTCATGGATGATCGCGCGATTCATCGAAGCGACCTGGGCGCGCGGGTCCCTCACCACGTTCAGGAACAGCATGTCCGGAAACAGCTCCATCATCTCGGCGGCGTAGTGGATGCTGTCGAGGGACTTGTCCATCACGACGCGGGCATGCTGCCGTTCGCCGCTGCGCAGGAGCAGCTCCCACACCACGCGATGCACGCTGCGCTTCTCGTCCTTGATGGCGTCGAAGATCTCACCCGGATCGAACGCCACGTCGGGCCACTTCACCATGCTGGCGGCCTGCAGGCCGACGACGTCCACGACGAGCTGGAAGTAGTTGCGGTCCTCGGCCAGGTCGCCGTAGAGGGGAACCATCGGCATGAAGTCGACGATGTGCAGCGGGTAGGGCGAGTAGAAGCCTTCACTGAAATTCAGCCTGAGCCTCAGCGCGTGGCTTCCGCATCGACGCAACGGCACCATCAGGAGCGGGCGAGGGCGACCCGGCTTGGACGTGGCGATGGAGGGCTGATGGGTCATGATGATTTCCCTGTGATGTGGTTTGAAAAGTCGGCGATGAACTGCTCCAGTTCGATCACCGGCAGGCGGTCGATGCCGGCGGCTGCATGCCGCCCACCACCGCCTGGATAGCGACGGCACAACGCTTGCGCCGACTGGCGCTGCGCAGGACAGCGGACGCTGACCAGGAAGTGACCGTCCGAACGGCGCGTGAGTACCGCGAATGATCTGTGTGGCTCTTCGTGGGAGAGGCGGTTCGCCAGCGTTCCGGAAAGCCGCCGGGCCCATGCCGTGCCCGGCAGCAGATAGACGTCGCCCTCGATGCTTTGCCAATGGGGCGCGAGCGTCTCGAGGTGATGCTGGTCATCGGCGCGGCCGGCGGCCAGGCGGCGGTATTCGTCGGCGTCGGCGATGAAGCCGAACGGACTCTCGAAGTGGTGCACCACCCGATAGAGGTCGATCGGCGAGAAGTGCAGGTCTTCCACGGCCTCGCCGTAGGCGTTGTAGTTGAGCAGCTGCCCCAGCTGCTCCAGGCTCGCCGTCTGGTTCATCGTGAGCCCGCGCTGCGCGCAAAGACTGCGCGCGACCTCGAGCAGGTTGTCGCCGAAGGCGCCCACGATGGCCCACTCGTGGAAGCGGCCGCCCAGGTGGCGATCCACCAGCAAGGAGGTGCAGACCGCGGCGGAGGGGTCGATGTGGCTTTCCAGCCGCGGGTGGTGGAACAGGCTGCGTGCCGAATGGTGGTCGAAGTAGCGCACGCGCCCACCGGCCTGCAGTGCGCGACGCACGCCGGCTTCGTTCCTGTCGAACGAGACGTCCAGCACGGTGATGTCGCTGGGCAGGTCCGTGTCGTCCAGCTGCCCGAACAAGTCGATATCGCGCTTGACGCCGCTGACGAGGCGCCCGGCGCGCGGCTCGGCCATGCGCAATTGGTGCAGGCTGCAGATGCCGTCGGCGTCGCCATTGAACAGGTCCACCGCCGGCAGGGCGCCCGTGCGGTCCGTCAACGCGAATGGCCGGATCGATGTCATGACACGAGGGAGCGGCTGACGAGAAAGTCCATCAGCTTCTGCGCTGACTGGTCGAGGCTGCACAGGTCCGTGTCGATGCGCAGCGCGGGAGACTGTGGGGTCTCGTACGGTGCCGACACGCCGGTGAAATGAGGGATGGCTCCCGTTCGAGCCTTTTCGTAGAGGCCCTTCGGGTCCCGCGCCTCGCAGACGGCCAGTGCCGTGCTGACATGGACTTCAATGAACCTCGCTTCGCCGATGATGGATCGCGCTTGGTCCCTGTCCTCCTGCCGTGGCGAGATGAGCGCCGTGAACACGATCAGCCCCGCGTCGTTCATCAAGGCGGCCACTTCCGCGACACGCCGGATGTTCTCGCGCCGGTCTGAAGGCGAGAAGCCCAGATCGCTGCTGAGATGGTGGCGGATGTTGTCGCCATCCAGCACGAATCCCAGCCGCCCCTGGGCATGCAGCCGGCGCTCCGCCGCATAGGCCAAGGTGGATTTGCCTGCGCCGCTGAGGCCGGTCAACCAGACCGTGACCGGTTGCTGGTGGAGCAGGGCGTGCCGCTCGGCGGCCGAGACCAGGCTGGGGTGCTTCACCACGTTGAGACACGTCGCGCCGCGTGCCACGGGCGTGGCGTTGGTGTCGACATGGCCGGGACGTGGCCGGACCAGGGAATGCGTGGAAGGAGTCATGGCGCGGGCAAGCCTCTCAGGAAGGCGAACATTCGTGGAC
>NZ_JBFUCB010000203.1:0-9451 GCF_056405435.1 Rhizobacter sp. P1_G5
GCAGTCAGCCGCGACAGCACCGGCAAGCCGCTCGCCTTCGTGGTCGGCGCCGACGGCAAGCTCGAAGCGCGCGCCATCACCACCGAGCGCGCCATCGGCGACCAATGGCTCGTGACCACCGGGCTGAAGGCCGGCGACCGGCTGGTCGTCGAAGGGCAGCAGAAGGCGCGCCCGGGCCAGGCCGTGAACGCCGTGCCCGCCGGGGCCACGCCGGCCAGCGCACCCGCCGCCCGCCTGGCCGCGAACTGACACCCTCCGGAGTTCTCCACCATGGCTCGCTTTTTCATCGACCGGCCGATCTTCGCCTGGGTGCTCGCCATCATCGTGATGCTGGGCGGCGTGATGGCCATCCAGATCCTGCCGATCGCGCAGTACCCGACCATCGCACCGCCCGCCATCGCCATCTCGGCCAGCTACCCCGGCGCGTCGGCCAAGACGCTGGAAGACACGGTGACCCAGGTCATCGAGCAGAAGATGAAGGGCCTGGACCGCCTGGCCTACATCGCGTCGACCAGCGAATCCTCGGGCAGCGTGACGATCACGCTGACCTTCGAGAACGGCACCGACCCCGACACCGCCCAGGTGCAGGTGCAGAACAAGCTGGCCCTGGCCACGCCGCTGCTGCCGCAGGAGGTGCAGCAGCAGGGCGTGCAGGTCACCAAGTCGGCCAGCAACTTCCTGAACGTGCTGGCCTTCGTGTCGCAGGACGGCAAGCTGGGCGGCGCCGACCTCGCCGACTACGTGGCCGCCAACGTGCAGGACGCCATCAGCCGCGTCGACGGCGTGGGCGACACGACGCTGTTCGGTGCGCAGTACGCGATGCGCGTCTGGCTCGATCCGCACAAGCTCGACAGCTTCAAGCTGACCCCGCTCGACGTGAAGACCGCGATCCAGGCGCAGAACGCCCAGGTCTCGGCCGGCCAGCTCGGCGGCCTGCCGGCGGTGCAGAACCAGCAGCTCAACGCCACCATCACCGCGCAGACGCGGCTGAAGACGGCTGCGGAGTTCGAGGCCATCCTGCTGCGCACGCAGGCCGACGGTTCGGCCGTGCGCCTGCGCGACGTGGCCCGCATCGAGCTCGGCAGCGAGAGCTACGCCATCCAGAGCCGCTTCAACGGCAAGCCGGCCACCGGCCTCGCGATCAAGCTCGCGACCGGCGCCAACGCGCTCGACACCGTGCGCGGCATCGACGCCCGGCTCGACGAACTGCGCAAGTTCTTCCCGCCCGGCGTGGAGGTGATCAAGCCGTACGACACCACGCCCTTCGTGCGCATCTCGATCGAGGAGGTCGTGAAGACGCTGGCCGAAGCCGTCGTGCTGGTGTTCGTCGTGATGTACCTCTTCCTGCAGAACTTCCGCGCCACGCTGATCCCGACCATCGCGGTGCCGGTGGTGCTGCTGGGCACCTTCGGCGTGCTGGCGGCCTTCGGCTACTCGATCAACACGCTGACGATGCTGGCGATGGTGCTGGCGATCGGCCTGCTGGTCGACGATGCGATCGTGGTGGTCGAGAACGTCGAGCGCGTGATGAGCGAAGAGGGCCTGTCGCCGCTCGAAGCCACGCGCAAGTCGATGGGGCAGATCACCGGCGCGCTGGTGGGCGTGGCGCTGGTGCTGGCGGCGGTGTTCGTGCCGATGGCCTTCTTCGGCGGCTCCACCGGCGTGATCTACCGCCAGTTCACCGTCACCATCGTGTCGGCGATGACGCTGTCGGTGCTGGTCGCGATGATCCTCACGCCGGCGCTGTGCGCCACGCTGCTGAAGCCGGCGGCCCAGGGCCATGGGCTGGCCAGCACCGGCTTCTTCGGTGCGTTCAACCGCCTGTTCGACCGCAGCAACCGCGGCTACCAGGGCGTGCTGCGGCACATGCTGGGCCGCGGCTGGCGCTACATGGCCGGCTATGCGGTGCTGGTGCTGGCGGTCGGCTTCGTGTTCGCGAAGATCCCCGCCGGCTTCCTGCCCGACGAGGACCAGGGCTCGCTGTTCACGCTGGTGCAGCTGCCGCCCGGCGCCACGCAGGACCGCACGCTGAAGGTGATCGAGCAGGTCGAGCACCACTTCCTGGTCGACCAGAAGGATGCGGTCGATTCGATCTTCACGGTGGCCGGCTTCAGCTTCGCCGGCAGCGGGCAGAACGCGGGCTTCGCCTTCGTCAAGCTCAAGCCGTGGAGCGAACGCACGCGGCCCGAGCTGACGGCATCGGGCGTGGTCGGCAAGGCGATGGGCTACTTCTCGCAGCTGCGCGATGCGACGGTGTTCGCCTTCGCCCCGCCGGCGGTCTCGGAGCTCGGCAACGCGAGCGGCTTCGACCTGATGCTGCAGGACCGCGCCAACCTCGGCCATGACGCGCTGATGCAGGCCCGCAACCAGCTGCTGGGCGCGCTGATGGCCGAGAAGGGCCTGGTGGCGGTGCGCCCGAACGGCCTCGAGGACACGCCCGAGTTCCGGCTCGACATCGACGAGCACAAGGTAGGCGCGCTGGGCCTGGCCATGGCCGACGTCAACAACACCTTCGCGGCCGCATGGGGCAGCAGCTACGTCAACGACTTCATCGACAAGGGACGCGTGAAGAAGGTGTTCCTGCAGGCCGATGCGCCGTTCCGCATGCTGCCCGGCGACATCGACCACTGGTTCGTGCGCAACGCCGGCGGCGCGATGGTGCCGTTCAGCGCCTTCGCACAGGCCGGCTGGACCTCGGGCTCGCCGCGGCTGGAACGCTACAACGGCGTGCCGTCGGTCGAGATCCTCGGCATGGCGCTGCCCGGCACGCTCTCCAGCGGGCAGGCGCTCGACCTGGTGGAGCGCCATGCGGCCGCGCTGCCGCCGGGCATCGGCTACGAATGGACCGGCATCTCGCGCCAGGAGCGTGCGGCCGGCGGCCAGGCGATGCTGCTGTACGCGGTGTCGATCGGGGTGGTGTTCCTGTGCCTGGCCGCTCTCTACGAAAGCTGGTCGATCCCGTTCTCGGTGATCCTGGTGGTGCCGCTGGGGGTGCTGGGCACACTGCTGGGCGCCGTGCTGACGTGGAAGATGAACGACGTCTACTTCCAGGTCGGCCTGCTGACCACGGTGGGGCTGGCGTCGAAGAACGCGATCCTGATCGTCGAGTTCGCGAAGGACCTGGTCGCCCAGGGCATGGGCGTGGCCGAGGCGGCACTCACCGCGGCGCGCATGCGGCTGCGTCCGATCCTGATGACCTCGCTGGCCTTCGTGCTCGGCGTGCTGCCGCTGATGCTGGGCCACGGTGCCGGCGCAGGCGCGCAGAACGCGCTCGGCACGGCCGTGGTCGGCGGCATGGTCTCGGGCACGCTGCTGGCGATCTTCTTCGTGCCGCTGTTCTTCGTGAGCGTGCGCCGTTTGTTCGACAAGCGGCCGCAACCGCAGCTCGCGACCCCTTTGCTGGAAGGCCATTGACATGACCCGCTTGAACATCACCCGCCCGACCTGGATCGCGCTGGCCTGCGTGGCCACGCTCGGTGGCTGCAGCCTGATGCCGGCCTATGAACGCCCCGCGTCGCCGGTGCCGGCCGCCTACCCGGTGGCCGCGTCGGCACCGGTCACCACATCCGCCGCCACATCGGCCGAAGCCGGCGACATCGGCTGGCGCGAGTTCTTCGCCGACGAGCACCTGCGCCAGGTGCTGGCGCTGGCGCTGGCCAACAACCGCGACCTGCGCGTGGCGGCCTTGAACATCGACAAGGCGCGTGCGCAGTACCGCGTGCAGGACGCCGCCCTCTATCCCGCCGTCAGTGCCACCGGCAGCCAGAGCGCGACCCGCACGGCCGACACGCTGCGCGCGCCGGGCAACCCGGAGATCAGCCGCCAGTACAGCGCCGGCGTGGGCGTCAGCGCCTGGGAGCTCGACCTGTTCGGCCGCGTGCGCAGCCTGGGCGCGCAGGCGCTCCAGCAGTTCCTCGCGACCGAAGAGGCGCGGCGCAGCACGCACATCAGCCTGGTGGCCGAGGTGGCGAATGCCTGGCTGACGCTGGGCGCCGACCAGGAGCGGCTGGCGCTGGCGCAGCGCACGCTGGCGAGCCAGGGCGAGTCGTACCGGCTCAGCCAGCGCAGCTTCGAGGTCGGCGTCACGTCGGCGCTGGCGCTGCGGCAGGCGCAGACCAGTGTCGACAGCGCGCGCGTCGACGTGGCGCGCTACACCGCGCAGGTGGCGCAGGACCGCAATGCGCTGCAGCTGCTGGTGGGCTCGGCGCTGCCGGACGGACTGCTGCCGACGAACCTGGCCRACGCGCTGAACGCGCTGCCCGAGCTGCCGGGCGGCCTGCCGTCGGCGCTGCTCGAGCGCCGGCCGGACGTCCTGCAGGCCGAACACCAGTTGAAGGCGGCCAACGCGAACATCGGCGCGGCGCGCGCCGCGTTCTATCCGCGCATCAGCCTGACCGCGTCGGCCGGCTCGGCCAGCAGCGAGCTGTCCGAGCTGTTCCGCGCCGGCTCGGGCACCTGGTCGTTCATCCCGCAGGTCTCGCTGCCGATCTTCGATGGCGGCGCCAACCGCGCCAACCTCGACATCGCGAAGATCGATCGCGACATCGGCGTGGCCCAGTACGAGAAGGCGATCCAGACGGCGTTCCGCGAGGTGTCGGACGCGCTGGCGCAGCGCAGCACGGTCGGCGACCAGCTCGAGGCGCAGCAGTCGCTGGTCGACGCGACGGCCGAGAGCGATCGGCTGTCGCGTGCGCGCTTCTCGCGCGGCGTCGACAGCTACCTCGCGGTGCTGGATTCGCAGCGCTCGCTCTACAGCGCGCAGCAGAACCTGATCGGCACGCGGCTGTCGCGCATGTCGAACCTGGTGACGCTCTACAAGGTGCTGGGCGGTGGCTGGTCCGAGGGGCGCGCCGGTGGATGAGGTGCTGTCATGTCCCGATATGTTCCGATCACGCCAGCATCATGACTTCGCTGAAGTCCATCCCTAACATGCCGACCAGCAACTCAGAACACGGCCCAGCTTGATCGGCGCGACAGCGTGCAGCGCAGGGGGTTGTGGCCACACCGTTCCATGACGTCCCCCCATCGCAACCCCGAGCGCACGCTGAAGCTGCAGGCGGAGCACCTGACCGACAGGGACATCGCGAAGATCGCGGCCTTCCTGCGCATCGGCCGCGAGCGGCTGAGCCGGGACTGGCAGATCGTGTTCGAGGGTGGGCATGACGTGCTCGGCCAGCTGGCGCACCCGCTGCAGTACGAGGACGTCATCGATGCACTGCAGCAGCTGGAGCGCCGGCTCGCCGAGGAGCCCGGGACGGCGGGCGCGCAGCTGCGTCTGCGCCGCTGGCCGGCGCAGGCCTTGCTGCAAGGCGATGCCGATCGGCCCCGGCTCGCGAGCTTCCTGTTGTCGGCGCGGCAGATCGACATCGACGAGCTGACGCGCCGCAGCCACGTCGACCGGCGGGCCTGCGAGGCATTCGTGGCGGCGTTGATCGCGGCCGACGTGCTGGATGTGATGCCGGCCGCTTCCTGCCAGCCCGAGGTGAAGGGGCACTGTGCGGCCCCATCCCCGGACCAGGGCACGTTCGGCGAGATCCGGCGCAGCCTGGGGTTGGCATGACGACGATGACCCTGCCCAAGATTGTCTTCACCGGGCCGCCGGGGGCCGGCAAGACCACCGCCATCGCGATGCTGAGCGACATTCCGCCGGTGGTCACCGACGTGCGCAACACCGACCCCACGCTCGCCAAGGAACTCACCACCGTCGGGCTGGACTTCGGCCAGGTCGACCTGGCCGGCGGCCGCTGCGTGCAGCTGTTCGGCACGCCCGGGCAGCTGCGTTTCGAGTTCATGTGGCAGATCATCGCCACCGACGCGCTCGGCCTGGTGATCCTGCTCGACAACTCGCGGCCCGACCCGCTGGACGATCTCTCGACCTGCCTGGACGCCTACCGGCACCTGCTGCCGATGATGAACTGCGCGGTGGGCATCGGGCGCACGGCCGAATTCCCGCAGCCTGCGATCGACCGGTTCAGCGACCTGCTCGCCGAGCGGGGGCTGGCCTTGCCGGTGCTGCCGGTGGACGTGCGCCGGCGCGAGGACGTCCTGCTGCTGGTCGACACCGTGCTCATCCAGGGCGAGATGCGCGCCTGACCGGAACCCTCATGTCCCACCTGAACACCTCCCTGACCGAACCCGCCCGGCACGCGGCCCAAAGCCTGTTCGCCGAAGTCGACGGTGCGCGCGCCGTGCTGATCGCGACGGCCGACGGCTTCGAGCTCACGCACGCCGGGCAGACCGCGATCGCGCCGGCTCGCCTGGCCGCGATGGTCGGTTCCTTCTCCGCGCTCGGCGATGCGGCCAGCCGCGAGACCGGCATCGGCGCGCCCCGCTACCTGGTGGTCGAGTCCTCCGGCGGCCGGCTCGCGGTGCGCTGCATGCAGGTGCGCGGCCAGGCCCTCGTCGTCGCCGTCCTCACCGACCAGTCGGTGATGCTGGGCCTGGTGTGGAGCCGCCTGGCGGAGGCCGAGCGCCTGATGAACGCGGCATGAACACGATCCAGGTCGGTGCCGAGCTGGACTGCATGGCCGCCCATCGGGGCGTCGTCGGCTGCGCGCTGGTCGATGCGCACACCGGGCTGGTCTGGGACAGCCGTGCCGGGGCGTCGAATGCCGAGCGCGTGTGGGAGGCGGCGGTGGACTACTGGCGGCTGCACGACCGGCAGAAGCTGAACTTCGCCGGCCTGGGCACGCTCGGTGCGGCGGTGATGTACCACMGSGGCGGCGTGCTSGCGRTGTTCCCGTGCTGCASCGAYCCCGACSTGCTGCTSGTCKCGSWCGGCGAGCACCGCGGCGTCGACTGGATCGCGCTGCAGCGCATGGCGCGGGCACTCGGCGAGCTGCTGCGCCGTTCGTGACCAGGGGCCGGCGCGTCCGTTCCAACACACATGCCAGCCCGGGGATCGGGCATGGGCGCGGCCTTCACCGTGCCGAAGCGATCTCCACACTCAACCCGACGATTGGAAGAAAGAAACATGGCCACCATCAAACAATCCCTCGAYGACCTGCTSACCRTGGACGGCGCGMTGTGCGCGGCCGTSGTCGATTCCGCCAGCGGCATGATGCTCGGCTCGGCMGGCKCSGGYSTCGACCTCGARGTGGCKGCYGCCGGCAACACCGAGGTSGTGCGCGCCAAGSYSAAGACGATGCGCCAGCTCGGCCTGAACGACGTGATCGACGACATCCTGATCACGCTGGGCMRGCAGTACCACATCATCCGCCCGGTCTCGCGCAAGGAAGGCRYGTTCRTCTACTTCGTGCTSGACAAGRSSAAGTCCAACCTGGCGCTGGCSCGSCGCAAGGCCMMSGACGTCGAGCGCGAGCTGACGATCTGATCTGCATCAAGCCGGGGTTCCCGGTGAGCGGGTTCCGGCTTGAAAATGGGGGCGAATGCCTCAAATCCCCTGCAATCGGAGGATTCGTCCCATGCGACTCGACAAGCTCACCACCAAGTTCCAGGAAGCGCTCGGCGAGGCCCAGAGCCTCGCGCTGAACCGCGACAACCCCTACATCGAGCCAGTGCACCTGCTGGCCGCGATGCTGGCCCAGACCGATGGCCCGAAGGCCTTGCTCGAACGCGCCGGCGTCAATTCGTCCAAGCTGCAGTCGGTGCTCGACGCCGAGTTGCGCAAGCTGCCGCAGGTGCAGGGCGGCGAGCAGGTGCAGGCGAGCCGCGAGCTCGGCGCGCTGCTGCAGGCCTCCGAGAAAGAGGCCACCAAGCGCGGTGACCAGTTCATCGCGAGCGAGATGTTCCTGCTGGCCGCGACCGATGCCAAGTCGGCGATCGGCCCGCTCGTCAAGGAGCACGGCCTGACCCGCAAGGCGCTCGAGGCCGCGATCGACGCGGTGCGCGGTGGCCAGAAGGTCGACAACGCCGATGCCGAAGGCCAGCGCGAAGCCCTCAAGAAATACACCATCGACCTGACCGAGCGCGCCCGCCGCGGCAAGCTCGACCCGGTGATCGGCCGCGACGACGAGATCCGCCGCGCGATCCAGGTGCTGCAGCGGCGCACGAAGAACAATCCGGTGCTGATCGGCGAGCCGGGCGTCGGCAAGACGGCGATCGTCGAGGGCCTGGCGCAGCGCATCGTCGCCGGCGAGGTGCCCGATTCGCTGAAGAGCAAGCGGGTGCTGGTGCTCGACATGGCCTTGCTGCTGGCCGGCGCGAAGTTCCGCGGCGAGTTCGAGGAGCGGCTGAAGTCGGTGCTGAAGGAAGTGGCGCAGGACGAAGGCCAGACCATCGTCTTCATCGACGAGATCCACACGATGGTGGGCGCCGGCAAGGCCGAGGGCGCGATCGACGCCGGCAACATGCTGAAGCCCGCGCTCGCGCGCGGCGAGTTGCACTGCATCGGCGCGACCACACTCGACGAATACCGCAAGTACCTCGAGAAGGATGCCGCGCTGGAGCGCCGCTTCCAGAAGATCCTGGTCGGCGAGCCGACGGTCGAGGCGACCATCGCGATCCTGCGCGGGCTGCAGGAGAAGTACGAGGTGCACCATGGCGTCGAGATCACCGACCCGGCGATCGTCGCCGCGGCCGAGCTGAGCCACCGCTACATCACCGACCGCTTCCTGCCCGACAAGGCGATCGACCTGATCGACGARGCCGCGGCCAAGATCAAGATMGAGATCGACTCCAAGCCSGAGGYSATGGACAAGCTCGACCGCCGSCTGATCCAGCTRCAGATCGAGCGCGAGGCGGTCAAGCGCGAGAAGGATGAAGCCTCGCAGAAGCGCCTGGGCCTGATCCAGGAAGAGATCGTGCGCCTGCAGCGCGAGGCCGCCGACCTCGAGGAGATCTGGAAGGCCGAGAAGGCGACGGCGCAGGGCTCGGCCCATGTGAAGGAAGAGATCGACCGCACCCGCTTCCAGATCGAGGAGTTCAAGCGCAAGGGCGATTTCAACAAGGTCGCCGAGCTGCAGTACGGCAAGCTCCCCGAGCTGGAGAAGGCGCTGAAGGACGCGCAGGCCACCGAGGTGAAGAAGGGCGCCGACGCGAGCCGCCCGCAGCTGCTGCGCACGATGGTCGGTGCCGAGGAGATCGCCGAGGTGGTCGCGCGCGCGACCGGCATCCCGGTGTCGAAGCTGATGCAGGGCGAGCGCGAGAAGCTGCTGCAGATGGAAGGCAAGCTGCATGAGCGCGTGGTCGGCCAGGACGAAGCCATCACCGCGGTGGCCGATGCGATCCGCCGCTCGCGGGCCGGCCTGTCCGACCCGAACCGGCCGACGGGGTCGTTCCTGTTCCTCGGGCCGACCGGTGTCGGCAAGACCGAGCTGTGCAAGGCGCTCGCCGGCTTCCTGTTCGACAGCGAGGACCACCTGATCCGCGTCGACATGAGCGAGTTCATGGAGAAGCATTCGGTGAGCCGGCTGATCGGCGCGCCGCCCGGATATGTGGGCTACGACGAGGGCGGCTACCTGACCGAGGCGGTGCGCCGCAAGCCATACAG
>NZ_JBFUCB010000204.1:0-9445 GCF_056405435.1 Rhizobacter sp. P1_G5
CGTCCACTCTGACTGAAATCACCGAAGTCATCGAGGTACGAAGCAGCGGCATCGTCGCGGGGGCGCGCGTCACGGGAGAGGACATCACGAAAGGCCATTGTTCGCATCATCGGTGGGCGCCACGCGCCGGTCGTCTTCGATCACGGTGTCCGCCCAGGCGCTGCCCGACGGGAACCCCGTGTCCTGGATCGTCGAGGGCGCTGCGGCATCGGCGTCGTGCCGCAGCGGCGCACCGCCGATGCGGGACCACAGTCGCTGGAACATCGGCGCCGCATCCTCGGCACCAGGTTTTCTGGAAGACATCGATTCCATCCCTGGAGGAACGCCGACCATCGGCGCGATGTCGGATGAATGGCAAGAAGCGGTCCATGGCGGGCCAACCGCCGCGGCCGCGATTTGTCAGTCCCCGCTTTCGGCCGGGCCGCGCCGGCGCTGCGTTTGCCGCGGCCATCGACACGCTGCGCCCGCGCCCTTCAAAAAGCGTCAGGTGCCGATTGCGTCGGCCGGCGGACACTTCTTGTTCCAGGGTGCCGCGGATGGTCACTGCCCGTGGTCCAGCACCGCGCGCACCTTGGTCGCCAGCGCCTGCGCGGTGTAGGGCTTGGGCAACAGCTCGACACCCGGGTCGAGCCGCCCGCCGTGCACGATGGCGTTCTGCGCATAGCCGGACGTGAACAGCACCGCGATGCCGGGCAATCGTTCACGCGCCTTGTCGGCGAGCTCCGGGCTCTTCAGGCGGCCGGGCATCACGACATCGGTGAACAGCAGGTCGATCGCCGCGTGGTGCGCCACCGCATCGTCGATCACGACCAGCGCCTGGTCGGCATCGCCCGCCTTCAGCACCCGGTAGCCGAGCTCCTGCAGCATCTCGACGGTGGCGCCGCGCACCGCGGCATCGTCCTCGACGACCAGCACGGTCTCGTCGCCGCCGGCGCCGGTGCCGCTGCCCGGCGTCGCGTCGACCGCGTCGGCGCCTTCGTGCGCACGCGGCAGGTAGAGCTTGACGGTGGTGCCGTGCCCGGGCTCGCTGTAGATCTTCACATGGCCACCCGACTGGCGCACGAAGCCGTAGACCATCGACAGCCCGAGCCCGGTGCCGCTGCCGGTCGGCTTGGTGGAGAAGAACGGCTGGAACACCTGGGCCAGCACCTGCGGCGTCATGCCGCAGCCGGTGTCGCTGACGGCCAGCATCACGTACTGGCCCGGCTTCACGTCGACCTGGCCGCGCACGTAGTCGTCGTCCAGGAAGGCGTTGCCGACCTCGATCGTCAGCCGGCCATTGCCATCCATCGCGTCGCGCGCATTGATCGCCAGGTTCAGCAGCGCGTTCTCGATCTGCGTCGGGTCGACGAAGGTGTTCCACAGGCCCGCGGAGACGATGGCCTCGACCTCGACGCCCTCGCCGATCGAGCGGCGCACCAGGTCCTCGATGCCGTGGATGAAGCGGCCGACGTTGACCACCCGCGGCGCCAGCGCCTGGCGGCGGCCGAAGGCCAGCAGCTGGCTCGCCAGCTTGGCGCCGCGGCGCACCGCGTCGGTGGCGCTGGCCAGGCGCTGCATGACCTTCTCGTCGGCGTGCGTGAGGCGCGACACCAGGTGCAGGTTGGCCGAGATCACCTGCAGCAGGTTGTTGAAGTCGTGCGCGACGCCGCCGGTCAGCTGGCCGACGGCCTCCATCTTCTGTGCCTGGCGCAGGCGCTCCTCGGCCTGGTGGCGCTCGGTGACGTCGACCGCCTCGGGCACGATCGCGACCACCGCGCCGTCGCGGTCGTGCACCGGGCGCATCGCGAAGTCGAACTGCCGCCAGCCGGCCGGCAGCAGCAGCCGGATCTCCTGGCGCAGGCTGTGGCCCTGGGCCGCCGCCCGCACCGCCTGGCGCACCGTCTGCGGCATGCCCGGCGTGCGGGCGAACCACGGCGTGTCCCAGAACGGGCGGCCGATCACCGTGTCGAGCGTCGACTCGATGCCGCGCAGCGAGGATTCGTTGGCGTCGAGCACGCTGCCGTCGAGCGCCAGCAGGCCCTGGTACTGGAAGCTGGTCGCGAAGATCGTGCGCATGCGCGCCTCGCTGGCCTGCAGCGCGGCGGTGCGCGCGGCGACCAGGGCCTCGAGCTGCGACTGCAGTTCGGTGTGCCGCACCTGCGCATCGAGCAGCAGCTGCGCGGTGCGTTGCCGCTCGCCCACTTCATGGCGATGCAGCCGCCGCGAGCAGTGCAGCGACCAGCCCAGCCACACCGCCACCGGCAGCAGTGCGCCCAGCAGCAGCACCAGCATCAGCGGCGGCGTGTCCATCGTCATCGCAGCCGGGTTCTGGACAGCCGCTTCGCATTGGCCACCGCGGTGCGGTGCACCGGCGCGAGGCCCTGGCCGAGCACGCCGAGCGCGGCCGACTGCAGGTGCGTGCCGATCGCCTGCGCCGACGGCGGGCCCCAGGGCGACAGGCAGGCGCGCCACCAGAACACCGCGAAGGCCTGCTGCGCGCGCCACACCTGCAGCCCCATCGCCATCCACGACTGCTGGAAGGCGGCGGTCTTCTCGGCGCTCATCAGCTTGAACTCGCGCTGGTCGCGGGGGGAGGGCGCGGCGCCCGCCAAGGCCATGCGGGCGATGCGGTGCGCCATCACCGGCGGCACCGCGAAGGCGAGTTCGGCACTGCGTTGCGCGAGCGTGCTGTGTTGGCGTTTCGACATGGCGTGCTCCTGGGTTGAAGCCACTGTAAGGGCCGGCCGGCGGCTTCGGTGACGTCGGGCCGCCGGTCGCGCCCTATTCCTACAGCGCGTGCCATCGCAGTCCGACGCGCAGCGCCGCGGCGCACGACGACGATGGATCCATCCCCTTCAGGAGACCACGGTCATGGCTTATCAGAACGTCGAAAGCGTCGGCATCTCCACCGGTCCTCGCGCCGCTCCCGCGCCGGCCCAGCGGACCGAGGCGGCGCCCCGCAGCGCGGTGTCGTGGGGCGCTGTGCTCGCYGGTGCGGCCGCGGCGGCCGCGCTGTCGTTGATCCTGCTGGTGCTCGGCGTCGGGCTCGGCCTGTCGTCGATCTCGCCGTGGGCGCGCGACGGCGCCAGCGCCGCCGCCGTCGGCGCCGGCACGATCCTGTGGGTCACGCTGACGCAGCTCGCCGCGTCGGGGATGGGCGGCTACTTGGCCGGCCGGC
Organism: Rhizobacter sp. P1_G5; assembly: GCF_056405435.1. Classification (NCBI taxonomy): domain Bacteria; kingdom Pseudomonadati; phylum Pseudomonadota; class Betaproteobacteria; order Burkholderiales; family Sphaerotilaceae; genus Rhizobacter; species Rhizobacter sp. P1_G5. Next base: position 3,161 of record NZ_JBFUCB010000204.1, read on the forward strand.
TGCGCACGCGCTGGGCCGACACCGCTGCCGACGAGATCTACTTCCGCGACACGGCGCATGGCTTCCTCGCGTGGGCGGTCGCATCGCTCGCCACCGCGGCGCTGCTGGGCAGCGCGATCGGCGGCATCGTCGGCACGACCGCGCGCGTCGGCGGCGCGGCCGGTGCAACGGTGGCGACGGCCGCCGCGGCCGGCGGCTCCTCCGAGCTGATGAGCTACCACGCCGACGCGCTGTTCCGCCGCGACGCCARCGCGACGGTCACCGCCACCGACGCGCCGCCGCTCGCCGAGGTGACGCGCATCTTCGCCACCGCCGGCCGCGCTGCGACGCTGCCCACCGACGACACGCGCTACCTTGGCCAGCTGATCTCGCAGCGCACCGGCCTGTCGCAGGCGGATGCCGAGAAGCGCGTCACCGACACCTGGACCCGGCTGCAGACCGCGCTGAACGATGCGCAGGCGCGGGCCCGCGACACCGCCGACAGCGCGCGCAAGGCCTCGGCCTACGCGTCGCTGTGGCTGTTCATCTCGCTGCTGGCCGGCGCCTTCGTCGCGAGCCTGTGCGCGACCTGGGGCGGCCGCCAGCGCGACCTCTGAATTCACCATCAACCGGAGACATCCGATGCGATCCCTGCTGCTGTTCTTCCTCGGCGTCCCCATTCCGATCATCATCCTGATCGCGCTGTTCTTCCACTGATGGCGTGCCCTTGAGATGACCGAGGTCCGTACCGGCCAGGCCGACACGCCGCTGACGCGCGACGAGTTCGGCCGGCGTTTCCGGCAGCGCTGGGCGGATCCGGCGTACGACGGCGAGCGCGCGGCCATCGCGCGGCTCGAGGCCATCGCCTGGCTCGCCGTCGACGAAGGGCGCAAGGCGCCCGTCACCCGGCCCGCCGGCCCGGGCTTCGCGGACCCGGGCTACGAGACCTCGGTCGAGTGGCTCGACACGCACCAGCGCCTGAAGGCCGCGCAGGCGAACTGGGCGAAGCCCGGCACGCGCTCGCGCGTGCTGGTGATCTGCGGCAGCGCCCGCAACGACGGCACCTGCCCCGGGGAGATGTCGAAGACCTGGCGCCTGGGCGGCCTGGTGCGCGAGGAGGTCGTGCGCGCCGGCGTCGATGCCGACCTGTTGGACCTGAGCCTCGTGACCTCGGAGTACGGGCGCCGCATCCATCCGTGCAAGGGCTGCGTCGGCACCGCGATGCCGCTGTGCCACTGGCCGTGCAGCTGCTACCCGAACCATGCACTCGACCAGGCGAGCGACTGGATGGCCGAGATCTACGAGCGCTGGGTCAGCGCGCACGGCATCGTGATCGTCGCGCCGACCTACTGGTACCAGTCCCCGAGCCCGCTGAAGCTGATGATCGACCGGCTGGTCTGCGCCGATGGCGGCAACCCGGACCCGAGCAGCACGCACGGCAAGAAGGCGGCCGAGGCGAAGGCGATCGAAGAGCGCGGCTGGGATTTTCCGAAGCACCTGGCCGGCCGCGTGTACGGCCTGGTGGTGCATGGCGACGTGGCCGGCGTCGAGCAGCAGCGGCATGCGCTTGCCGACTGGCTGGACTGGATGGGGCTCGTCGATGCGGGCGATGGTGCGCAGCTCGCGCGCTACCTGGGCTACTTCGAGCCGTACTTCAACAGCCACGAGACGCTGGATGCCGATACCGCGTTCCAGCAGGAGACCCGCCAGGTCGCGCAGGCCGTGCTGGCGGCCGTGGCGCAGCTGCGAAGCGGCACGCTCTCGCGGCTGGATGCGGCGCTGAAGCCGCCCCGGCCGAAGTAGCGTCCCGGATCACACCCGCGGCGGATCCCCTTCGCGCTGCGGATGGCGGTGCTTCGCCACCGCCGCGATGAAGGCCTGTGCCGTCTTGTCGTCGCCGCTGCCGAACAGCACACCGGGGTCCGGCGAGCCATCGCCGAGCGTGGTCGGCACCTGCGCCTTCTCGATCAGCGCGCGGCCGGCGCCGAGCGCCAGCAGCGTCTTGCCATGGCGCCACGTCAGCGTCGCATATTCCAGCGCCTGCCCGAGCCCGAGCAGCACCTCGACGCCCTTCGGGCCATCGGGCAGCACGACCGCGTCGAACAGCACCGGCGGCGAGTTCTCGAGCGAGCCGGTGGCCTCCAGCGGCTCGCCGTCGGCCGTGGTGACCGCGCCGATGCGCGGCGCGACCACCGTCGGCACCGCGCCGGCCTTGCGCAACGCGGCCAGCAGCTTCGCGATCGGCTTGCCGGCCACGCCATGCGCCGCGAGCAGCGCGATGCGGCGCGTGCGGACGCCGCCCTCGCCCGGCCGTGCCGCCAGCGACAGCGGCGGCGACACCGTCACCTCCGGCCGTGCCGGCTTCGGCAGCGCGCGCGGCAACGGCGGCGGCAACGCCATGCCGAGCCCGTCGGCGACGGCCTTGGCCAGCGGCTTCGAGACGTTGATCAGCGAGGCCACCATGCGCTCGCGCACCGCCGGCACCGTCACCTTGCTCAGCTCGAAGCGGAAGCCGCCGATGATGTGCGCCTGCTCCACCGGCGTCTGGCTGTTGTAGAACAGCGTGGCCTGCGTGTAGTGGTCGGCGAATTTCTCCGGCTTGCCGCGCAGCTTCTCGCCGTCGATCGGCTGCGGGAACGACACGAAGCCCTTCGAGCCGGCCTGGAACGGGCACCCGCCGCCGAGCGAGTTCGGCTCGTAGGCGACCCGCCCGCGGTTCAGCGCCTGCCGGTGCATCCCGTCGCGCTGGTTGTTGTGCACCGGCGCGAGCGGCGCGTTGATCGGGATCTCATGGAAGTTCGGCCCGCCGAGCCGCGAGATCTGCGTGTCGACGTACGAGTGGATGCGCCCGGCCAGCAGCGGGTCGTTGCTGAAGTCGATGCCCGGCACCACGTGCGCGACGCAGAACGCCACCTGCTCGGTCTCGGCGAAGAAGTTGTCCGGGTTGCGGTTCAGCACCAGGCGGCCCACCGGCTGCAGCGGCACCAGCTCCTCGGGGATGATCTTGGTGGCGTCGAGCACGTCGAAGCTGAAGGCCTCGGCCTGCGCCTCGCTGAACACCTGCAGCCCGAGCTCCCACTCGGGGTAGTCGCCCGCCTCGATCGCCTCCCACAGGTCGCGCCGGTGGTAGTCGGCATCGGCACCGGCCAGCTTCACCGCTTCGTCCCACACCAGCGAGTGCGTGCCGAGCAGCGGCTTCCAATGGAACTTGACGAAGCTCGATTCGCCGCGCGCATTGACGAAGCGGTAGGTGTGCACGCCGAAGCCCTGCATCATCCGGTAGCTGCGCGGGATCGCGCGGTCGGACATCACCCACATCAGCATGTGGGTCGACTCCGGCATCAGCGAGACGAAATCCCAGAAGGTGTCGTGCGCCGAGGCGGCCTGCGGCATGCCGTTGTGCGGCTCGGGCTTCACCGCATGGACCAGGTCGGGGAACTTCATCGCGTCCTGGATGAAGAACACCGGGATGTTGTTGCCGACCAGGTCCCAGTTGCCCTCGTCGGTGTAGAACTTGATCGCGAAGCCGCGCACGTCGCGCGCGGTGTCGATCGAGCCGCGCTCGCCGGCCACGGTGGAGAAGCGCACGAACACCGGCGTGCGCTTGCCGGCGTCGGCGAAGGGTGCGGCGCGCGTCAGCCTGGTCAGCGGCTTGTAGCACTCGAAGTAGCCATGTGCGGCCGAGCCGCGCGCATGCACGATGCGCTCCGGGATGCGCTCGTGGTCGAAGTGGGTGATCTTCTCGCGCAGGATGAAGTCTTCGAGCAGCGTCGGCCCGCGCAGCCCGGCCTTCAGCGAGTTCTGGTTGTCGCCGACGGCGACGCCCTGGTTCGTCGTCAGCACCTCGCCGTCGGCATCGGCGCGCACGCGCTGCAGCGAGCCGAAGCCTTCGTGCGACGGCGCAGCGTCGCCGCCCTCACCGGTCTTGCCGGTGTCGTTGGCCTCGCTCAGCGTGCCGGCACCGGTGGAGGCCGATGACAGCTGGCTGCGCTGCCCGACGGGCGGCGCGATCGCGTTGTCGCGCCCGATCTCGTTCGGCTTGTTGGCGTTGTACGGGATCGCCGCCGCCAGGGCTTGCACCTCGACGGCCTGGCGCTCCTGGCCGGCCGGGCTCGGCGGAATCGGGCGGCGCTTGCCGGCGGAGGTCTTCGGGGGAGTCTTCGGCATGGGGTGTCCTTCGGGTTCTCGTCTTCAGGGCGTCTTGCGCGGCTGGGTCGACTGCAGGTCGGGTGGCGCCGGCTTGTGCAGGCTGGCCTTGCCGGCTTCGGCCGACGGCAGTTCGGCGGGCGTCGCGCCATCCGGGTTGGTGCCGGCCTTCGGGCCGTGCTTGGTGTCGGGGCTGCCGGCGTCGTGGATGCTGCGTGGCTTGTTCGACGGGCGCGGTGTGGAGGGGCTGGCGGGCTTGGTCATTGCAGTCTCCTGAAGTGGGGGATGCTCAGCGCCGCGGGCGGCCGAGGATCCAGACAGCGGCGACCAGCGCCGCGGCGATGCCGACACCGGCGGCGACACGCTTGCCGCTCGGACGATGGCGGCCGAGAAACACCTTGGCCCCGGCGAGCAGCAAGCCGTAGCGGCCCGCCTTGCCCGGTGTGCGGAGCCAGTCGGCAACCGCCTTGCCGACGTGCGACAGCGGCCGCGCGGGGCGTGGGTTGTCGGTCAGCCGCGCGGTGCTGCCGTGGTCATCGATGTATCGGGTGGTCATGGGCTGTCCCTGTCGTGGCGTGACGATCATGGGCAAACGGCGTACCTGTGCAGGGCTCGCAAGTTCGCACTCACAGTCGCGTGCTTCTCCTACAGCGGATGCGGTTCGAGTGCATAGATTGGAGGGGTCACTTAACAGGAGTTCCCATGCCGACATCCCACACCGCCACCCGTTCGCACACCGCCACCGCCACGCGCACCCGCAAGGCACCGCCGGCCGATGCGATCAAGCTGCTGCGCGCCGACCACGCCGAGGTGAAGAAGCTGTTCGCCGAGTACGAGAAGCTCGCGAAGGCCGAAGCCGATGCCAGCGAACGCGAGGCGCTGGCGCTCGACATCTGCAACAAGCTGACGGTGCACGCGCAGATCGAGGAAGAGATCTTCTACCCGGCCTGCCGCGACGCACTGCAGGACAAGGACGACCTGCTCGACGAAGCCACCGTCGAGCATGCGAGCGCGAAGGACCTGATCGCCCAGTTGCAATCGAGCTCGCCCGACGACGACATGTACGACGCCAAGGTCAAGGTGCTCGGCGAGTACATCGACCACCACGTGAAGGAAGAGCAGAACGAGCTGTTCCCGAAGGTGCGGGCGAAGCTCGACCTGAAGGACCTGGGTGAGCAGGTGCAGGCACGCAAGGAAACCTTGCTGGCCAGGCTGGACGCCGCGCACTGACGAACGCGTCCCGGACCGCCTGTCGCGATGGACCTGTCGATCTTCGCGTTCAACGTCCCGCCGCTCGAACTCGTGGTGCGCGGGACGCTGATCTACTGGTTCCTGTTCGCGCTGTTCCGCTTCGTGCTGCGGCGCGACGTCGGCTCGGTCGGCATTGCCGACGTGCTGCTGGTCGTGCTGATCGCCGATGCGTCGCAGAACGCGATGGCCGGCGGCTACGACACGGTGCCCGAAGGCTGCGTGCTGGTGCTCACGCTGATGGGCTGGAACTGGCTGCTCGACTGGGCCTCGTTCCGCTTCGATGCGGTGCGCCGCTTCGCCGAGCCGCCGCCGCTGCTGCTGGTGCGCGACGGCCGGGTGCTGCACCGCAACTTGCGGCAAGAATTCCTGACGCTGGACGACCTGCAGTCGCAACTGCGGCAGAACGGCGTCAGCAACCTGGCCGACGTGCGGCGCGCGTTCATGGAATCGGACGGGCGGTTTTCGGTGATCACGCGGGAGGGGCAGCGCCCGCAGGGCTGATCAGCCGGCCGTCGCGCCCTCCGACGCGCGCCGTAACACCGCCTCCAGCTCGTCCAGGTCGACCGGCTTCACGAAGTGCGCATCGAAGCCCGCCTCGCGCGAGCGCTTCCGGTCTTCCGCCTGCCCCCAGCCGCTCAGCGCGACCAGGTGGATCGCGCGCCCCCAGTCCTCGCCGCGGAYGCGCTTCGCCACTTCATGGCCGCTCAAGCCCGGCAGGCCGATGTCGAGCACGATGGCCTGGGGCCGGAACTCGCCGGCCACGGCCAGCGCCGCCGGGCCGTCGTGCGCGACGCGCACCTGGTGCCCGCTCATCTCCAGCACCTCGGCCAGGCTTTCGGCGCTGTCGACGTTGTCGTCGACGACCAGCACCCGCAGCACGCCGGGTGCGGCGGCCGGCGTGGCCCCGGC
>NZ_JBFUCB010000205.1:0-9313 GCF_056405435.1 Rhizobacter sp. P1_G5
GCGCAGCTTGACCGGCTCGGAAGCGCTGGTCGACGGCGTGTTGTCGTCGGTGACCACCGAGAGCTTGGGCGACGCCACGTCGCCGGTCACGAGCAGCGTCAGGTCGCCGCCGGCAGGCGCTGTCGCCGTGCCGACGTCCACGGCCGCGCCGTTGACCGTGACGTTCAGGGTGCCGGCCGTCACCAGGCGGTAGCTGCCCACCGAGGCCGGCGAGAGGTTGCTGCCGACGGTCGTGCCGTTGACCGCGACGTTGATCGTGTCGGTCGCCACCAGGGTGTTGGCCACCACGCGCACGCGCGTCGACAGATTGGCGCTCGGGGTCACCGCACCTTGCTGGTTGACCAGCAGCCCGTTCACCAGCACGCCGCCGCCGCTGCGGGTCAGCACGAGCGTGGCGACCTGCTGGTTGCTGAGCGTCAACGCCGGAATGTCCAGCCGCACGTCGGTCTTGCTGCCGGCAGCAGTCACGCACACGTGGTAGGTGCCGGCGCTGAACGCGGTGTAGGCGGTCGGTGCCGTCGCCGAGGTCGCGGTCGACAGCCCGCTGGCCGCCGCAATGGAGGTGGAGCCCAGCGCATTGCACGCCGCCTGGCCGACGTACACGTCGACGTTGCCGGCTTCGAGGCCGGCGGTGTGCATGAAGCGCAGCTTGGCCTGGCCGGAGCTCGGCGCGCCTTCGTCTTCAGTCAGGTAGCTGACCTGCAATGCCGACCCGCTCGCATAGGCCAGCAACGCGTAGTGCGAGCCCGCCGACACCGAGCCCGACAAGCTGGCCGCCGTGACGCCGGAGCCGGTCTGGGCGATCTTGAAGGTGTAGCTGTCCTTGTCGAGGTGCACATAGCCGCTGCCGGACGCGGCGGCCACGCTGCCGATGATGACGCTGTCGTCGCGGTAGGCGTCGAGCAGCGCGAAATCGGCGGTGGCATTGATCAGGCGCACGGAGCCCTGGTCATCTTCGCTGTTGCCGCCACAGGCATGCAGCAACGGGAGCAGGAGAGCGGTGATCAGCAGGGCACGGGTCGGGCGTTTCACGAGTCGGGATCCTCGAAATGGTTCAGGTCATTATGCGGGCACGCCTGCAATCGCTTGGTGTCGCGCGTGTGAAGCTGTATGACTCGCACCGCACCACTGTTGCAGATGCAACTCCAGCAGTTGCGGGTCATTGACGGTGCGCACCGACTGGTAGGCCGCTTCGGCCTCCGGGTGGCGCCGCCGCAGGTAGTTCAACCACTGCTTGAGGCGGCCGGCGCGATGACGCGGCTCGACATGCCCGCCCACGAGCTGCCAGAAATGCAGCATCAGCGGCAGCAGCTGCGGCCAGCCGAGCGAACTGCCCGGCCGCGCGATGGCACGCGCCAGTCCCGGGTCGGCCACCATGCCGCGGCCGACCATCAGCGCATCGCATCCCGATACCTCGCGACAGCGATGCGCGTCGGCCACCGTCCAGATCTCGCCGTTCGCGATCACCGGAATCGGCACAGCCATGCGCACCGCATGCACGCGGTCCCAATAGGCCGGGGGGCGGTAGCCGTGCGCCTTGGTGCGTGCATGCACGACCAGTTCCGCCGCACCGGCACCCGCGATGGCCTGTGCGCATTCCACGGCCCGCAGGTCGTCGTCGAAGCCGAGGCGCATCTTGGCCGTCACCGGCATCGCCATCGGCACCGCGCGCCGCACCGCGGCGACGATGCGTGCCAGCAGCTCCGGATCCTGCAGCAGCGCAGCGCCGCCGCCATGCCGGTTCACGACCTTCGCCGGACAGCCGAAATTGAGATCGATGCCAGCCGGCCCCAGCGACGCCAGGCGCGCCGCGTTCTCGGCCAGGCAGCCCGGATCGGAACCCAGCAGCTGCGCGCTGACCGGCACGCCACTCGGCGTGCGCCCGCCATGGCGCAATTCCGGAACGATGCGCAGGAACACGCGCTCCGGCAGCAAGGTGCCGGTGACGCGGATGAACTCGGAGACGCAACGGTCGATGCCGCCGGCGCGGGTGAGCACGTCACGCAGCGTGAAATCGAGCAACCCCTCCATCGGGGCCAACAGGATGGTCATCGGATCGTTGTGGACTGGCAATCCACCAGTGTACGTATGTCCCGAAATGAAGCGACCGGACGACGCCGGCCGCCAGCCAGCGGCCCACCGGCCCGGCCCGGTTGCATACTGGCGCGCGGGGAGACGACACATGGCACTGCATCGCACGTCGGGTGAGGTCCCGGGCCTTGGCGCCCCTGGCGAGGCCGGACCGATCCCCCCGCTGGACGCCGCCCACGCCGAACACGTCGCAGCCGAACTGCTGCGCATGGTGCTGCTGCACACGCGCGCCGGCACGCTGCTCGCGACGGCATTCGCCGTGCTGCTGGCGGTCTACTGGTCAGGCTCCACCCCGCTCGACTGGGTGCGCGGCTGGATGAGCGTCAAGCTGACGGTGTCGGCCCTGCGGATCTTCTCGGCCCACAAGCATGCGCGCGCCGGACAGCCGGCCACCCGAGGCTGGCGGCACCTGACGTACGGCCTGCTGGCACTCGACGGCGCGGTCTGGGGGGTGGCGGGCCTCTGGCTGATGCACCAGCCGGTGCAGGTCTCGTCCTTCGTCGCGGCGGCGCTGGCCTGCGTGACCTGCGTGGCCACCTTCGGGTTGCAGGCACGGCTGCTGGCCACCGCGGCCTATGTGGGGCCGATCATGGTGCCCACGGCCCTCGGGCTGGCGCTGCGAGCCGACGAAGTCGGCGCGGTCGGCAGCCTCGGATTGCTGATGCTGCTGGGCCTGCAACTGCTGACGGCCCGCGCCGGCGAACGACGCCTCACCGCCAGCATCCTGCTGAGGGTCGAGGCCCAGGCGCTGGCGCAGGAGAAGGCAGCCGCACTCGAGTTGGCGCAGCGGCAGATCGAGGTCAAGACCCAGTTCCTCGCCAACATCAGCCATGAGCTGCGCACCCCGTTGCACGGCATCCTCGGCGTCGCACGGCTGCTCCATCTCGAGGCGTGCGAGCCTGCCGTGCAGCATCGCCTCGAGCTGATCGAGTCATCGGGCACCCACCTGCTGAGGTTGATCAACGACCTGATCGACGTCTCGCGCATCGAGACGGGGCACTTCCCGATCCGGCACGAGGTGTTCGACATCGTCACGCAGGCAGGCCTGGTGGGCGATGTGTTCGCCCTGCGCTGTGCCGACAAGGGCCTCGATTTCTCGATGACGCATGCGTTTCCCCGGCCCAGCTGGGTGGTGGGCGATGCCGCGCGGTTCAGGCAGGTGCTGCACAACCTGCTCGGCAACGCCATCAAGTTCACCGAGAGGGGCCGGGTGGAGATGAACCTCGTGCGCACGGGCGAGCCCGACATGGTGAAGGTCGAGGTGATCGACTCCGGGCCGGGCATCGCGCCGGGCGACCAGGATCACCTCTTCGATGCACCCAACCCACCGCCGCCCGGCACCGACGGCGCGCCGATGGGCAGCCGTGCCGGCCTCGGCCTCACCATCGCCCGGGAACTGGCCGAAGCGATGGGAGGCTCGCTGAGCGTGCTCAGCAAGACGGGCGTCGGCTCCCGGTTCGTGTTCATCGCCCGGCTTCCGGGCACGACGGCGCCCGGCGAAGCACAGGATGGCGCATCGCCGGCGATCCCGGTGATCGACCTGCGACGCGTGCTGGTCGCGGAGGATGATGATGTCTCCGCGCTGATCCTTTGCGCCTACCTGAAACAGCAGGGGCTGGTCCATGAACGCGTGGGCAATGGGCGCGAGGCCGTCGGGCGGGCGCTGCGCGAGTCGCAGCGACCCGACATCGTGCTGATGGACTGCCAGATGCCCACGATGGACGGACAGGCCGCCACCCGTGAGATCAGGGCACAGGAGCGCACCCTGCTCCTTCCCAGGGTGCCGATCATCGCGATCACGGCGACCTCGACCGACGAGGACCGGCGCGCCTGCGCCGATGCCGGCATGGACGACCTGCTCGCCAAGCCCTTCAACCGCCAGGAATTGATGCGGGTCCTGGCGCAATGGAGCGGCGTGCTGCCGTCGCCGGGCGTCACGCCGCCACACGAACCTCGTTCTGAGGCAGCATGGACTCTTTCGGGAACAGATTCACATCCGGATGGAAGGTCTCGATCATGAACGGATACAGCCCATGGCCCGACGCCAGCCAGGTGCGCTCGGCCGCCGTGACATCGAAGGCCAGGATGCGATGCGGCAGGTTGCCGGCATGCGCGAGCGGAACACGATCGTCGGGCCCGAGCACATCGGTGAATCCGAGCCCCTGGTAGATCCGGATCAGTGCGTTGCTGCGCGCACCGATCACCATCCAGCGCACCTGGCTCGCCAGGCAATACAGGTAGGCGGCCTTCATCAGGATGAGCCGGGTCTGCGGATCGGCACCCGGCATCACGGCCAGCCGGGTGAGCTCGGCGCGGGGCTCATCGGCCAGCCATCGCGGCAGGATCACGCTGCCCTCGAGCTGCAGCGGCATCGCCACATTGCGCTGGATCCGCGCGGTTCCGGTGGCGGCACCGGTGGCCTTGTCGCGGCACACCAGGATGGCCGTGCCGCGCCGGCCGTCCACGGCATCGGGGACGGCCAGGGTTTCCTGCATGTCGGGCAGATGATGCCCATAGGCGCAGGCACGGACGCCGCAGACATCCTGCAGGTCAGCAGCCGTGGCGGCGAGTGAAACGCTGAAAGTGAGGTGGCTTGTCGTCATGGTCGGACAGGAGGTTGGGATACCCCTGTGTGGCGTGGCACATCGCCACGTACCCACCCTATAGACAGGGACTCTCGTCGGTCCCGTTGAAAAGGACACGACCCAACACGAGTCGTAAGCCTGTGTTCCAAGTGCGTCGCCGTGCATCGATGTTCCCGGCCCATGCCGCCATTCGGCGATGATGGCCGTCCCTCATTGACCTCGGGAGTCACGGTTTGAAGACACCATTGATCGGCCTCACGGCCTGCCTGATCAGCCTGTCCACTTTTGCACAGGCCGACCTGGCGGCCAGCGCGGCGAAGGCGCAGGGCGCGCTGGTCACGCCGACCGGCCTCGTGTATCGCTCGCTGAAGGAGGGGTCGGGACCGAGCCCGGCGGCCACGGACCGTGTCCGCGTCCACTACCGCGGCACGTTYGCCGACGGGAAGGAATTCGACAGTTCCTACGCTCGCAAGGAGCCGGCGGAGTTCCCGTTGAACCGGGTGATCAAGTGCTGGACGGAAGGCGTGCAGCGCATGAAGGTGGGCGGCAAGGCGCTGCTGGTGTGTCCGCCGGCCATCGCCTACGGGGAGGCTGGCGCCGGGGGTGTCATCCCGCCGAATGCCACCTTGCAGTTCGAGGTGGAACTGCTGGGCATCGCCGGCAAGTGAGCCACCGCGGCCTGCGCCGGGCGGCGATGCTCACTGGCGTTCAGTGCAGGTCGCTGCGCATCACGGCCGGCGTCGCGTACTCGCGACCGACGACGGCTCGGGCATACAGGTAGTTGGTGCGGGCGCGGTCGCTGAGTGCGTCCATCTGCACATGCCCCTCGGCATCGCAAGGAAAGGCCAGGGCCCGGCCTTCGTTGAACAGCGACTGGAACCGGATTTCGTAGCGTGCGATTTGCGAAGTAGAGCTCATGTCAGCCTCCGTGGAGCACCTTGCCTGGGAGTGGTCGTCGACCTCAACAAGCCCAAACTCGATGACTGAAGATTAGGCGCTGCCCGGCGACTGCGCTGTCAGGGCCCCTCGTTGCAGGGGGTCAGAAAAACTCCAATCCCCGTGTCAGTGCGAAGGGTCCGTCCGACAGGGAGAGCAGCCATTGCCTGACAACCTTCCAATCCAGACTAGGCCGTCGCGACCGCCGGCATCCGCCGCCGACCGAAGATCGCGATGGCCAGACGAAAAAAAGCCGGGCAAGCCCGGCTTCTTCGTCTCAGGCCGGGCCTGATTACTTGGCAGCCGAAGCAGCCGGAGCAGCGCCTTCGGCCTTCTTCTTGTCAGCCTTGTGCTTCTTGTGGGCAGCGGCCTTCTTGGCGGGAGCCGAAGCGGCATCGGCCGTGGCAGCGGCTTGGGCGAACGAACCCACGGCGAAAGCGGACAGGACGGCGGCAACGATCAGAGACTTGGTCATGGTGTATCCCGAATTGGATGGAAGTCGTTCTGCTCGACTTCCTGAAGCTGGCCCGGCTGTTGCCCGGCTTGTGTCCACAACGGGCTTTGTTGACGATTGGTTGACGTTAAGAACCGCAAAGGCAAGTACGAGATATATGTCGTCACGTTACGCCACGGCGTCCAACAATGACCCCAGCACCTCGTCCTGCACCTTCACGGTGCGCAGGTTGGCCTGATAGGTGTAGCTGGCCGACATCTGCTCGACGGCATCGGCCTCCAGCGAACCGCCGGTCTGCCGTTGCGCAGCGATCTCGGCCTGCACGCCGCCTTCAGGCTGCGCCTGCTGGACGACCTGCTGGCGCCGAAAACCCGGGGTCTGCGCATTGGCGACGTTGTGGGCGGCGCTGTCGAGCCGCAGCTGGGCGGCGTACAGGCCGGACAGGCCGATGGAGAAGGTGTTGGACATGGCAGGACCTCGCTTGCGGCGATATCGGCCGTTCCTGCGCCGACTTGAGCGATTCCAGGCAACGGGTTCAAACCATCGCCGCGCCGACCGTCGCCCGCACCGGAATGCCGGCCGGATCGAACCCCTCCAGGCAGAACACGTTGACGCCGACGAAATCGGGCGTCACGCGCTTGCGATGGAACGGGTAGATGCCGCAGGTGCTGCAGAAGAAATGCCGCGCGGTGTGGGTGTGGAACCGGTACTCGCTGAGCGACGCCTCGCCGGCGAGCAGCGTGAACAGGCTCTCGTGCACCTTCACCATCAGCGCGTTCTTGCGCCGGCAGATCGAGCAGTCGCAGGTGGTCAGCTCGGGAAAGTCGGTCTTGATCGCGAAGCGCACCGCCCCGCAATGGCAACTGCCCTGCCACGTCTGCACCGGCCGGTCTGCACTCATGCCGCAGCCACCAGCTCGCCATAGCGCCCGAGGTCGATGTTGCCGCCGCTCAGGATCACCCCAACACGCAGGCCACGCAGGCCGGCCAGCGGCAGCACCCCCTCGAGCACCGCCGCCGCCCCCAGGCAGCCGGTCGGCTCCACGACCAGCTTCATGCGCTCGCCGATGAACCGCATCGTGCGCGCCAGCTGCGCATCGCTGACGGTAAGGATGTCGCGCACGCGGTGCTGGATCACCGGAAAGGTCAGCGCACCCACCAGCTGCGTCTGCGCCGCATCGGCAATGGTCTGCGGCACCGGGATGCTGACGCGTTCGCCGCGCCGGAACGACTGCTGCACATCGTTGCCGGCCTCCGGCTCGACGCCATACACCGCGCAGTCGGGCGACAGGTGGTTGGCCGCCGTCGCGCTGCCGCTCAGCAGCCCGCCGCCGCCGGTGCAGACGAACAGCGCATCGAGCGGACCGACCTCCTCGATCAGCTCCTTCGTGGCCGTGCCCTGCCCCGCCATCACCAGCGGATGGTCGTACGGCGGAACCAGCGTCAGGCCGCGCTCGGCGGCGAGCCGCTGGCCGATCGCCTCGCGGTCGTCGCGGTAGCGGTCGTACAGCACGACCTCGGCGCCATAGCCGCGGGTCGCGGCGATCTTGAGGGCGGGTGCGTCCTGCGGCATCACGACCACCGCCGGCATGCCCAGCAGGCTGGCGCACAGCGCGATCGCCTGCCCATGGTTGCCCGACGACCAGGCGATCACGCCGCGGCGGCGCTGCGCGGCGTCGAGCTGCACCAGCGCGTTGTAGGCGCCGCGGAACTTGAACGCGCCCATGCGCTGCAGGTTCTCGCACTTGAAGAACACCTGCGCGCCGGTGCGCTGGTTCGCGGTGCGCGAGGTGGCGACCGGCGTGCGGTGGGCCACTCCTTCGAGGTGGGCGGCAGCGATGTCGACATCGCGCCAGGAGATCGGCAGGTCCATCGTCGGGGTCCGGAAAAAGCGGAGGGTGCATCGAGCGTAGCCCAGCCTGCGCGCGCCGTGACTGTGCCCCCGCAGCGATTGATACAGTGCCTCGGCACAGCCCCCTGCCCTGTAGCTTCACGCGCCGCGGCGGCGCCCCCAAGCTCGTCTCCACCGTGAAGGAGACGCGATGAACGACCTGCTGCCCCTGCTGARCTACTCGCTGCTGATGTCGGCGACGCCCGGTCCGAACAACATCCTGCTGACCACCTCGGGCGCGAACTTCGGCTACCGGCGCAGCCTGCCGCACCTGCTCGGCGTCAGCATCGGCGGCGGCGTGCAGACCTGGCTGGCCTGCCTGGGGCTCGGCACGCTGCTGGCGGACCACCCGGCCGTCCACGACGTGCTGCGCATCGCCGGCGCGCTGTTCCTGCTGTGGATGGCGTGGAAGCTGACGACGCCGGTGGTGTTCGGCACCGAGCTCGCGCAACCGGTCGGCTTCTTCGAGGCCGCCGCGTTCCAGTTCGTCAACCCGAAGACCTGGCTCAAGTCGGTCACCGTCGCGACGGTCTTCATGCCGGCGGGCATGCCGACCGGCGTGGCCGCGCTGCTGGTGCTGGCGATCACGCTGGCCACCAACTTCCCGTGCATCTCGATGTGGACGCTGTTCGGCGCCGGGCTGCGCCGGGTGCTGACGCGCCCCGGCTGGCGCGAGGCATTCAATGCCATCATGGCGGGATCGCTGGCCGTGCTGGCCGTGCTGTTGCTGACCCGCTGAACATGTTCTCCCTCGACCGCGACTCCCCCGCGCCGCTCGCCGACCAGATCGAGACCCGGCTGCGTGCGCTCGTCGAGGGCGGGCGCCTGTCGGCCGGCGCGAAGCTGCCGTCGATCCGCACGCTGGCGCGGCAGCTCGGCGTGAGCCCGAACACCGTGGTCACCGCCTACGACCGGCTGGTCGCGGCGGCCGTCGTCGAGTCGCGCGGCACGGCCGGCTTCTTCGTCTGCGAGACGGCGGCGCCCCCGGTGCTCGATGCCATGCTCGAAGCCGGCGAGGAGCAGGACGCCGTCTGGCTCGTGCAGCAGGCCCACGACCAGCGCGCCGGCGTGCTGCCGGTGAGCGCCGGTTCGCTGCCGGTGTCGTGGCTGGAAGACGCCATCCCCGCCATCGTCGTGCAGCGCGGCCTGGCGCGCGCCAACGGCGGCATGGCAGCGCGCTGCCCGCCGCAGGGGCTGCCCGAGCTGCGCGAGCGCATTGCCACGCTGATGCGCGGCCAGGGCATCGCGGCCGATGCGAACCGCATCCTGACCACCTACGGCGGCACCCACGCGATCGACCTGATCTGCCGCGCCTTCCTGCAGGCGGGCGATGCGGTGATGGTCGACAACCCCGGCT
>NZ_JBFUCB010000206.1:0-9269 GCF_056405435.1 Rhizobacter sp. P1_G5
CACCTCGACCCGGTGGCGGCCGCGCGGCTGGAGCTCGGCAGCGATCTGCAGCCGCAAGCGGCCTGACGCGCGCATCGAGACAAGCCCGGGGGCGGCCGCGGCAGGCGATGCCTAAACTGCCGGGCCATGAACACGACGCTGCACACCACCGACGGCCTGCGCCTGCACCTCTCGCACCATCCGGCCGGCACCGCGTCGCACGGCGTCGTCGTGCTGGTGCATGGCCTGGGCGAGCACCTGGGCCGCTACGCGCATGTGATCGCGCACCTGAACGGCTGGGGCTGGCATGTGCTGGCCTACGACCAGCGCGGGCACGGCCGCAGCGAGGGCGCCCGCGGCCGGCTCGCCACCGACCACGACCTGCTGGACGACCTGTCGCACGTGATCGATGCAGCCCGCACCGCGCACCGCGGCCCGCTGGTGCTGCTCGGCCACAGCATGGGCGGGCTGGTCGTCTCGCGCTTCGCCGCCGACACGAAGGCGCCGTGGTGGCGCCCGGTCGACGGGCTGGTGATGTCGTCGCCGGCGCTCGACCCCGGCATGAACGGGGTGCAGAAGCTGCTGCTCGCGGTGCTCGGCCCGATCGCCCCGTCGCTCGCGGTCGGCAACGGGCTGAAGCCGGCGTGGATCTCGCGCGACCCGGCCGTCGTCGCGGCCTACGCCGCCGATCCGCTGGTGCACGACCGCGTGACGCCGCGGCTGGTGCGCTTCATCGTCGACGGCGGCGAATGGGTGCGCGCCCGCGCGGCCGCGTGGACGCTGCCGACGCTGCTGCTGTACGCCGGCAGCGACCGCTGCGTCGCGCCGGCCGGCAGCCGGGCGTTCGCCGCGGTGGCCCCGCAGGCGGTCGTCACGGCGCAGGCGTTCCCGGCGCTGTTCCACGAGATCTTCAACGAGCCCGAGCAGGCGGAGGTGTTCGCCGCGCTGCAGGCCGGGCTGCGACGATTCACTTCGGCAAGACCGTGATCGACTGCGCCGCCGCCGTGGCCAGCACCGTGGCCGGCGCCAGGTTGTCGACGAACTCAAGCCTGAGCTGGTAGCGCCCGGGCGGCGGCTTGATCCACGCCTCGGTCTGCCCCCCGGGGAAGTCCAGCGTCTCGGGCTTGGCCCCGTCGCGCAGCGCACTCAGCCGGAAGTGGCCGGTGCCCTTCTCCTGCAGCGCGATGTGCGACACATTCAGCCGCGACGCATGGAAGCGCACCTGCAGCGGCTTGCCGGCCGACGCCTCGGCCACCGGCAGCATCAGCTCGACACCGGGCGCCCCCAGGCTGGCCGGGTCGAGGTCGGCATTCTTCTTCGTCACCGTGATGCGCAGCGGCTTGCTGTAGACGAAGTTCGGGATGTGCTTGTCGTCGGCCAGCACCAGGCGCAGCGTGTAGTCGCCGGGCGCCAGCGTCAGCACCGTCTCCATCTGGCCCTTGCCGAAGTGCACATACTGGTCGTTGAAGGGCAGCGGCTTCGAGAAATCGAGCGGCAGCTCGCGGTTGATCAGCAGGTGGTGGTGCCCGGTGCGCGGCTGCGGCTTGGTGATCGGCGCCAGCCCCATGCCGCTGAGGCCGAACTTCAACACGAACGGTGTCTCGATGCTCGCCCCGGAGCTCAGGTTGCTGAAGTAGGTCTCCTTGACCGCCAGGGGTGACGCGACCACCCAGGGATGCTGCGCCTCCTCGGCATGGCCGACCGCACCGCCCAGCAGCACAGCCGCCATCAGCCCTGCGGCCTGTGTGACGCATTGGTGCATCCCTGTCTCCTCGTGTGTTCTTGTGGATCGGATCAGCATAGCCTGAGGCGCTCGGTTCTACACTCGGCAATTCCCCACAAGGGATTCACTGCTCCAGGAGAACCGGCCATGAACGCTCGCGACCCCAACCTTCCGCTGCAGCCCGACGAAGCCACCGCGATCGCCGAGTTTGCCAACCGCACGTGGGACGAAGAGATCGTCCCGGCGCTGACCGACTACATCGCGATCCCGGCCAAAAGCCCGATGTTCGATGCCGACTGGCAGAAGAACGGGCACCTCGAGCGGGTGGTGCGCGACGCCGCCAGTTGGGTCGAGAGCAAGAAGGTGGCCGGGCTGAAGCTGGAAGTGGTCCGGATCGAAGGGCGCACGCCGGTGATCTTCTTCGAGGTGCCGGCGACCAAGGCCGGCAGCACCGACACCATCTGCCTGTACGGCCACCTCGACAAGCAACCCGAATTCAACGGCTGGCGCAGCGACCTGGGGCCCTGGACGCCGAAGTACGAGAACGGCCTGCTGTACGGCCGCGGCGCCGCCGACGACGGCTACGCGGTCTACGCGTCGCTGACGGCGATCATGGCGCTCGACCGGCAGGGCATCCCGCGCCCGCGCTGCGTCGGCATCATCGAGGCCTGCGAGGAGAGCGGCTCGTTCGACCTGCCGGCCTACCTCGACGTGCTGCGCGAGCGGCTGGGCAACGTGAGCCTGGTCGTCTGCCTCGACAGCGGCGCCGGCAACTACGACCAGCTGTGGCTGACGACCAGCCTGCGCGGCATGGTCAGCGGCGTGCTGAAGGTGGAGATCCTGACCGAGGGCATCCACTCCGGCGATTCCAGCGGGCTGGTGCCGTCGAGCTTCCGCATCCTGCGCCAGGTGCTGGACCGGCTCGAGGACAGCAAGACCGGCCGCCTGCTGCCGGAGAGCTTCCATTGCGAGATCCCCGGCGATCGCCTCGCGCAGGCGAAGGCGACGGCCGAGATCCTCGGCGACGAGGTCTGGAAGCGTTTTCCGTGGGCCTGCGGTGCCGACGGCGGCCCGACGCTGCCCACCACGACCGACCCGACCGAGGCGCTGCTGAACCGCACCTGGCGCCCGACGCTGAGCGTCACCGGTGCCGACGGCTTCCCCGAGCTGAAGAACGCCGGCAACGTGCTGCGTCCGTACACCGCGTTCAAGCTGAGCCTGCGGGTGCCGCCGCTGGTCGACGGCAACGAGGCCGCGATGCAGCTGAAGACGCTGCTGGAGGACAACGCGCCGTACAACGCCCGCGTGACCTTCGCGGCCGATGGCCGGGCCGGTGCGTACGGCGCGAGCGGCTGGAATGCGCCGAGCCTGGCGCCGTGGCTGGAGGATGCGCTGAACAGCGCGTCGCAGGCGCAGTTCGGCGCGCCCTGCGGCTACGTCGGCCAGGGCGGCACGATCCCGCTGATGAGCCTGCTGCAGAAGGGCTTCCCGAAGGCGCAGATGATGGTCTGCGGCGTGCTCGGCCCGAAGAGCAATGCGCACGGGCCGAACGAGTTCCTGCATGTGCCGTACGGGAAGAAGCTGACGGCGGCGGTGGCGCAGGTGATGGCGGCCTGCCCTTGAGGCAAGGCTCGAGGGCCGCGCACGTCATCGCCTGCAGCCTGCTTCTTGCCAACATCGCCCTGGCGCAGCCTCAGGGCGCAGACCCCCAGGCCCTCGATGCGCGACTGGCACCGATCGTGCCGCGCCTGGTCGCCTGGCGCCGCGACATCCACGCCCATCCCGAGCTCTCCGGCCAGGAGGTGCGCACCGCCGCGCTGGTGGCCGAGCACCTGCGCCGGCTGGGCCTGGAGGTGACGACCGGCGTCGGCGGACGCGGCGTGGTCGGCCTGCTGCGCGGCGGGCTGCCGGGGTCGCGCGTGGTCGCGCTGCGCGCCGACATGGACGCGCTGCCGGTGGCCGAGGCGACGAACCTGCCGTTCGCCTCGCAGCAGACCGGCCGCTACCAGGGCGTGCAGACGCCGGTGATGCACGCCTGCGGCCATGACGGCCACACCGCGATCCTGATGGGCGTGGCCGAGCTGCTGGCCGGGCTGCGTGCGCAGGTTCCCGGCCGCGTGAAGTTCATCTTCCAGCCGGCCGAGGAAGGCCTCGCCGACCTGCCGTCGACCGCTGCCGACAGCTGGGGCGCGCGCGCGATGGTCGAGGAAGGCGTGCTCGAGAACCCGAAGGTCGATGCGGTGTTCGGCCTGCACCTCTCTCCGAACCTGGCCTCGGGCACGCTCGGCGTGCGCGGCGGGCCGATGCTGGCCGGTGCCGATTCGCTGCGCATCACGGTGCGGGGCCGCGGCACGCATGGCGGCGCGCCGTGGGGCGGCATCGATCCGATCGTCGTCTCGGCGCAGATCATCACCGGGCTGCAGACCATCGTGAGCCGCCAGCTGAACATCAGCCATGAGCCGGCGGTGCTGAGCATCGCGTCGATCCACGGCGGCAACCGCGAGAACGTGCTGCCTGACAGCGTCGAGATGCGCGGCACGCTGCGCAGCTTCGACGAGGAGATGCGCGAAGAGGCGAAGCGGCGCATCGTGACGACCGCCGAATCGATCGCCGCGGCCAGCGGCGCGCAGGCGAGCGTCAGCTTCGGGCCGGCCACCTATGCCGTCACCGACAACCCGCGCGAGCTGCTCGCGCGGATGATGCCTTCGTTGCAGCGCGCGAGCGGCAACCGCGTGATGGAGCTGCCGAAGATCAGCGCGTCGGAAGATTTCTCGGAGTACCAGAAGCAGGTGCCGGGGCTGTTCTTCATCCTCGGCGCGACGCCGCCCGGCAAGACGCCGCAGAACGCGCCGCCGAACCATGCGCCGGACTTCGATTTCGACGAGGCGGCGTTGCCCCTGGGCGTGAAGGCGCTGGCGACGCTGGCGCTCGACTACCTGGTCAGCCCGTAGTCGTCAGCGGAGCATCGACGCGCCCAGCGCCTCGGCCACCTCGATCCCGTCGACGCCGGCCGACATGATCCCGCCGGCATARCCCGCGCCCTCACCGGCCGGGTACAGGCCCTTCACGTTCAGGCTCTGCCAGTCCTTGCCGCGCGTGATGCGCAGCGGCGACGAGGTGCGCGTCTCGACGCCGGTGAGCACCGCATCGGGCATCGAGAAGCCCTTGATCTGCCGCTCGAACGCCGGCAGCGCCTCGCGGATCGCCTCGATGGCGTACGCCGGCAGGCTAGTGTGCAGGTCGCCGAGCAGCACGCCCGGCTTGTACGACGGCAGCACGCTGCCGAACTCGCGGGAACGCTGGCCCTTGACGAAATCGCCGACCAGCTGGCCGGGCGCCTCGTAGGTGCCGCCGCCGAGCTCGAAGGCGCGCGACTCGAGCCGGCGCTGGAACGCGATGCCGTCCAGCGGATTGACCGGCCCCGGCGCATCCGGATCCTGCGCATAGTCCTGCGGCGAGATGCCGACGACGATGCCGGCATTCGCGTTGCGCTCGTTGCGCGAGTACTGGCTCATGCCGTTCGTCACGACGCGGCCGACCTCCGAGGTGGCCGCCACCACCGTGCCGCCCGGGCACATGCAGAAGCTGTAGACCGAGCGGCCGTTGGCGGCGTGGTGCACCAGCTTGTAGTCGGCCGCGCCGAGGATCGGGTTGCCGGCGTTCGGGCCGAAGCGTGCGCGGTCGATGATCGACTGCGGATGCTCGATGCGGAAACCGACCGAGAACGGCTTGGCCTCCATGAAGACACCGCGCTCGTGCAGCATCGCGAAGGTGTCGCGCGCGCTGTGGCCGAGCGCCAGCACGACGTGGTCGGCGCGCAGCTGCTCGCCGGACGCGAGCGTCACGCCGCGGATGTGCCGGCCCTCGGGGCCCCCTTCGATGAGCACATCGGTCACGCGCTGCTCGAAGCGGATCTCGCCGCCCAGCGCTTCGATCTCGGCGCGCATCTTCTCGATCATGCTGACCAGCCGGAAGGTGCCGATGTGCGGCTTGCTGACGAACAGGATCTCTTCCGGCGCGCCGGCCTTGACGAACTCGGTCAGCACCTTGCGCGTCAGGTGGCGCGGGTCGCTGATCTGGCTCCACAGCTTGCCGTCGGAGAAGGTGCCGGCGCCGCCCTCGCCGAACTGCACGTTCGATTCGGGGTTCAGGACATTCTTGCGCCACAGGCCCCAGGTGTCCTGGGTGCGCTGGCGCACTTCCTTGCCGCGCTCCAGCACGATCGGCCGCAGCCCCATCTGCGCGAGGATCAGCGCGGCGAACAGCCCGCACGGCCCGAAGCCGACGACCAGCGGGCGCAGGCGACCCGAGCCCTCGAAATCGGCCGGCGCGTGGCCGACGAACTTGTACGAGGTGTCGGGCGACGGCTTGATGTGCGGATCGGTCGCGAAGCGCTGCAGCAGCGCGGCCTCGCCGGCCGGGTCGGCAAGCTCGCAGTCGACGGTGTAGATCAGCACGATGGCGGACTTCTTGCGCGCGTCGTAGCTGCGCTTGAAGACGGTGGCGGACTTCAGCGCGGCATCGGCCAGGCCCAGGCGCTGCAGCACGGCCGGGCGCAGCGCGCCTTCGGCATGGTCGAGCGGCAGCCGCAGTTCGGTGATTCGGAGCATGGGCGCTATTGTCCCGCGGGCTCGGGCTGCTGGGCCGAGCGCAGCTCGTCGAGCGGTGCGTCGTCGATCACGACCTCGTCGTCCTCGCCGCGGTCTGCAGGCAGGGGCTGGTCATGCGCCAGGAAGCCGCCCGACTGGTGCTTCCACAGCAGCGCGTACTGGCCGTCGAGCTGCAGCAGCTCGTCGTGCGTGCCCTGCTCGACGATGCGGCCCTGCTCCAGCACGATCAGCCGGTCCATGCGGGCGATCGTCGACAGCCGGTGCGCGATCGCGATCACCGTCTTGCCTTCCATCAGGTTCAGCAGCTGGTCCTGGATCGCGAGCTCGACCTCGCTGTCGAGTGCCGAGGTGGCTTCGTCGAGCACCAGGATCGGCGCGTCCTTCAGCACCACGCGGGCGATCGCGACGCGCTGGCGCTGGCCGCCGGAGAGCTTCACGCCGCGCTCGCCGACGTGCGCCTCGTAGCCGGTGCGGCCCTTCCAGTCCTGCAGCTCCTGGATGAAGCCGTGCGCCTGCGCCTTGCGCGCTGCCGCTTCGACCTGCCCGGCCGTCGCGTCCGGCCGGCCGTAGCCGATGTTGGCGGCGATCGAGCGGTGCAGCAGCGAGGTGTCCTGCGTCACCAGGCCGATCGCGCCGCGCAGGCTCTCCTGCGTGACGTCGGCGATGTCCTGCCCGTCGATGCGGATGCGGCCCTGCTCCACCTCGTGGAAGCGCAGCAGCAGGTTCACGAGCGTCGACTTGCCGGCGCCCGAGCGGCCGACCAGCCCGACGCGCTCGCCCGGCTTCACGACCAGGTCGAGCTCGTCGAGCACGCGCTTGCCGTCGCCGCGGCCGTAGGTGAAGGTCAGGTGCTCGAAGCGGATCTCGCCGCGCGTCACCTCGAGCGGGCGAGCCCCCGCCTTGTCGACCAGCGTGTGCGGCACCGCGATCGTCTCCATGCCCTCCTGCACCACGCCGACGTTCTCGAAGATGCCGGTCACTTCCCAGCTGACCCAGCCGGCGACGCTCGCGATCTGCCAGGCCAGCGGCAGCGCGGTGGCCACCATGCCGGCGGCGATGTGCCCGTTCGCCCACAGCAGCACGCCGATGGTCGCGGTGCTGACCAGGAACAGCGCGTTCATCGCCGACAGCGTCGCCATGAACTGCGTCGTGAGCTTCATGTGCGCGGCGATCGCGAGCGTGTGCTCGTCGACGCTCTCGCGCACGTAGGCGTCTTCGTCGCGCGCGCGGGCGAACAGCTTCACGGTCAGGATGTTGGTGTAGCTGTCGACCACGCGCCCCATCAGCGCCGAGCGCAACTCCGAGCTGGCGCGCGCCAGGTCGCGCATGCGCGGCACGAAATGCCGCAGGAAGAACACGTAGCTCGCGAACCACAGCACGGTCGGCACGGCGAGCCGCCAGTCGGCGCTGGCCATCAGCACCAGCGCGGTGACGCCGTAGATCACGATGTACCAGATCGCGCGGATCGAGCTGACCACGCTCTCGCGCACCGCGTTGCTGGTCTGCATCACGCGGTTGGCGATGCGGCCGGCGAAATCGTTCTGGAAGAAGGTCCAGCCCTGGCGCACCACGTGCCAGTGGCTCTGCCAGCGGATCAGGCTGGTGACGCCCGGCACCACCGCGATGTTGCGCACCATCGTGTCGGCCAGCAGCGCGAGCGGCCGGCCGAACAGCACCAGCGCGGCCATGCCGAGCAGCATCGGCGCGGCAGCGCTGAACGCGGCGGCGCGATCGGGCGCCTGCATCAGCGTGACCAGCCTGCCGATGAAGACCGGTACCAGCGTGTCGACCCCGGCCACCACCAGCCCGGTGGCGAACATCGCGACGTACAGCCAGCGCGTCTGGCGGATGAAGTGCCAGTAGAAGGCCAGCAGGCCGGGCGGCGGCTCGCCGCGGGGCGCGTCGGTCGGGTGGATGCGTTGCAGGAAGAAGGCTGACATGGCGGCGCCAATGGCAACGCGGCGCAGGCTTGTGGCGTGCGCCGCATCGGGGGTTGGGGGTCGCCCATTCTCGCGCGGAACGGATACCCCACCGCGCTACCCAACGACAGAGGCCGCCCGAAGGCGGCCTCTGCGGTGTCCCACAACCGTTGCGCGCTCTGCGCGTCAGCGATCAGTAGCCGGTCGACAGCGCGCCGTAGCTGGCGTCGCTCTTGTGAGCCTTGGCGGCTTCGATCGCCTCGGCACGCACTTCGGCGCGGGTGCGGCTCGTGCCGGCCACCACCGGGGTCGCGTAGCCGTAGCTTTCCGAGTTCGGGACCAGCGTGCCGTCGGCACGGGCGCGCGCCAGTTCGGCACGCACTTGCTCACGGCTCTTGCCGCTGTCGGCCGTCGCGGCGGCGGCCTTCGGCAGCGTGATCGACGCGTTGTTGTAGCCGTAGCTTTCCGAGTTCGGCAGCAGTTCGCCGGAAGCGCGGGCACGGGCCAGTTCGGCACGCACTTGCTCGCGGGTCAGGCCGGTGTCGGCAGCGAACGCGGTGACGGAGGCGCCAGCCAGTGCAAGGGCGACGGTGGCAAGGGCGGCGAAGTTCTTGGTGCTCATGATGAATTCCTTCAGAAGGTTGACGTTTCCAGGCAGGGCGGCTTCAGGGGTTTGTCAGAGCCGTCTTGTCCAGCCTCGGTGAGTCACTGTTGCGTTGGCCTCATCGATGGGGTGAACTGTAGACATTGCGCTTGAATCAATAAACAGCACGTGCTTCAATGCCCCATTGTCAAAAAAGAAACAATGAGGGCGAAGGAATGGATCGTCTGCATTCGATGCGGGTGTTTTCCCGGGTGATCGAGGAAGGAAGTTTCGCGTCGGCCGCACGCCGGCTGAACCTCTCGCCGGCCGTCGTCACGCGGCTCGTGGCCGACCTCGAAGAGCACCTCGGCGCCCGCCTGATCAACCGCACGACGCGCCGCCTCGCGCTCACCGACACCGGCGAGCTCTACCTCGAACGCGTGCAGCAGATCCTC
>NZ_JBFUCB010000207.1:0-9250 GCF_056405435.1 Rhizobacter sp. P1_G5
CGGGGAGCGTCARGAGCGCAGCGCGCTGCCGGGCTTGTCATTCGCCTTCAGCGCGACCAGCATGCCACGCGCGGCTTCCTGTTCGGCGGCGCGGCGCGAGCGGCCTTCGCCGGTTTCGGTGAGGCCGAGGGCCGGCACCGCACACTCGACCTCGAAGGTCTGCGCATGCGCCTGCCCGCGGGTGTTGACGATGCGGTACGCCGGCACCGGCAGGCGGCGCGCCTGCAGCCATTCCTGCAGCTCGGTCTTGGCATCCTTCGACCAGCTGTCGAGGTCGGTGGTCGCGATGACCTCGCCGAACAGCCGCTGGACCAGCGCCTGGGCGGCCTCGAAGCCGCCGTCGCGGTAGGTGGCACCGATCACGGCTTCAAGCGCATCGGCCAGGATGGACGGGCGCTGCGCACCGCCGCCGCGGGCTTCGCCTTCGCTCAGGCGCAGCACCTCGGGCAGGCCGATCAGCACGGCCACCTTGTGCAGCGTGTCTTCGCGCACCAGGTGCGCCCGCACGCGGGTCAGGTCGCCTTCGTCGGAGCCGGCGAAGCGCTCGAACAGCAGGTCGCTGATCGCCAGGCTCAGCACCACGTCGCCGAGGAATTCGAGCCGCTCGTTGTGATCGGCCCCGAAGCTGCGGTGCGTGACCGCGCGCGTCAGCAATTCCGGCTGGGTGAAGCGGTAGCCCAGGCGGTTCTGCAGGGCGGTCAGTCGGGCATCCACGCGCGGGGCTGGTTGGTGACGAGCGGGGCGGAAGTCTCGGGCCGCAGCCCTTACTTCGTGCGCCCTTCGTACTTGAGGAGCAGGAAGACCGGGGCCATCAGCTCGATCTCCTTGTTGTAGGCGAAGGCGATCACGACCTTGTCGTTGACCTTCGTGATCTCGAGGTCCTTGGCGGAGATCGACTGGATCGAGTACTCGATGTCCTTCTGTTTCTCGAAGGCCGTGCGGATCTCGGGGACGGTGGTGGCCCCGCTGGTCGCGATCTTCTCGATCGTGCGCTTGATCGTGAAGTACTCGTTCAGCGTCGGCAGCACCTTCAGGCTGAGCAGCGAGATGATGCCGATCAGGATGGCCCAGAACATCAGGCCGAACAGCGTCACACCGCGTTGCGTTCCACGACGGTGCGTGCGTTGCCGCAACTGACCCCGAAATTCCATCGACCGCTGATCCATCGTCATTTACCTGTTGCTCCCGCTCAATTGAACGAACCGACGCGCTTGGGATTGCCGAAATTCATCCAGACAAAGAAGGCCTTGCCCACGATGTTCTCGTCAGGCACGAAGCCCCAGAAACGCGAGTCCTGCGAGTTGTCGCGGTTGTCGCCCATCATGAAGTAGTGACCCGCCGGCACCTTGCAGCGCACGCCCTCCGCACTGTAGCGGCAGTTTTCCTTGAAGGGAAACGCGAACAGCGGTGCGGCCGCGCTCGGCAGCTTGGTCTCGACCAGGATCCGGTGCGCCACGTTGCCGAGCTTCTCGGTGTACTGCGGGGCGAAGCGCACGGCGTCTTCGTCGTAGAACGGCTCCAGCGGCTGCGTCTCGGCGAGCTTGCCGTTCACGTACAGGTGCTGGTTCAGGTAATCGATCTGGTCGCCCGGCACGCCGACGACACGCTTGATGTAGTCGATGCTCGGGTTGGCCGGATAGCGGAACACCATCACGTCGCCGCGCTGCGGATCGTTGATCTGGACGATCTTCTTGTTGATCACCGGCAGGCGGATGCCGTAGTGGTACTTGTTCACCAGGATCAGGTCGCCGATCAGCAGCGTCGGCACCATCGAGCCCGACGGGATCTTGAACGGCTCGAACAGGAACGAACGCAGCAGGAACACCACGAGGATCACCGGGAACAGGCCGGCGGTCCAGTCGAGCCACCACGGCTGCATCAGCAGGGTGTCGCGCGCCTGGGCGACGTTGTCGTCGACTTTCGCGATGCCCTGCGACGCCAGGCGCTCGCGACGCTCGGCATCCTGGCGGTCGAGCGTGGCGGCGGCCGCCGCGCGGCGCGGCGCGAAGTGGAAGCGTTCGGCCAGCCAGTAGGCCAGCGTCGCGACGGTGAGGATGAACAGCAGCAGCGAGAAGTTGCCCGTCCACTTGCCGAGGTACCAGCCGCCCAGATACACCACCAGGGCGCCATAGAGCACGCCGGTCAGAGAACCCATCAGTGAGCCCATCAATCGTCCACTTGGAGGATGGCGAGAAACGCTTCCTGGGGCACCTCGACGGAGCCGATCTGCTTCATGCGTTTCTTGCCGGCCTTTTGTTTTTCGAGAAGCTTGCGCTTGCGCGAGATGTCGCCGCCGTAACACTTGGCGAGCACGTTCTTCCGCAGCGCCTTGATTGTCTCACGCGCGATGATGTTGGCCCCGATGGCCGCCTGGATCGCCACGTCGTACATCTGGCGCGAGATCAGCTCGCGCATCTTGGCCACCACCGCGCGGCTGCGGTAGGCGCTCTGCGTGCGGTGCACGATGATGGACAGCGCGTCGACCTTGTCGCCGTTGAGCAGGATGTCGACCTTCACGACGTCGGCCGCGCGGTACTCCTTGAACTCGTAGTCCATCGACGCATAGCCGCGCGACACCGACTTCAGCTTGTCGAAGAAGTCCAGCACGATCTCGGCCAGCGGCATCTCGTAGGTCAGCATGACCTGGCGGCCGTGGTAGGCCATGTTGATCTGGTTGCCGCGCTTCAGGTTTGCCAGCGTCATCACCGGGCCGACGTAATCCTGCGGCATGTAGAGATGCACGGTCACGATCGGCTCGCGGATCTCGTTGATGCGGCCGAGATCGGGCATCTTCGACGGGTTCTCGACCTGGATCACGGTCTTGTCGCCCAGCTCCACCTGGTAGACCACGCTCGGCGCCGTGGTGATGAGGTCCTGGTCGAACTCGCGCTCCAGCCGCTCCTGGACGATCTCCATGTGCAGCAGGCCCAGGAAGCCACAGCGGAAGCCGAAGCCGAGCGCCTGGCTGACCTCGGGCTCGTAGCGCAACGACGAGTCGTTCAGCTTGAGCTTCTCGAGCGCATCGCGCAGCTGGTCGTATTCGCTGGCCTCGGTCGGGTACAGGCCGGCGAAGACCTGCGGCTGGATTTCCTTGAAGCCCGGCAGGGCCTGGCTGGCCGGACCGGCGTTGTTCGGCAGCTTCTTCTCGAGCGTGATCGTGTCGCCGACCTTGGCRGCCTGCAGTTCCTTGATGCCGGCGATCACGAAGCCCACTTCGCCGGCGCGCAGCGCATCGCGCGCCAACGACTTCGGCGTGAACACCCCGAGCTGCTCGGCGGCATAGGCGGCCTCGGTGGCCATCATCTTGAAGCGCTCGCCCTTCTTCAGTTCGCCGTCGACCACGCGCACCAGCATCACGACGCCGACGTAGTTGTCGAACCACGAATCGATGATCATCGCTCGCAGCGGCGCGTCGGGGTTGCCCTGGGGTGGCGGCATGCGGGTGATCACCGCCTCGAGGATGTCGTCGATGCCCTCGCCGGTCTTCGCGCTGCACGGAATCGCATCGGTCGCGTCGATGCCGATCACGTCCTCGATCTCGTCCTTCGCGCGCTGCGGATCGGCTTGCGGCAGGTCCATCTTGTTCAGCACCGGGATCACGTGCACGCCGAGTTCGATCGCGGTGTAGCAGTTGGCGACAGTCTGCGCCTCGACACCCTGGCTCGCGTCGACCACCAGCAATGCGCCCTCGCAGGCCGACAGCGAGCGGCTCACCTCATACGAGAAGTCGACATGCCCCGGCGTGTCGATCAGGTTCAGCTGGTAGGTCTTGCCGTTGCGCGCCTGGTAGGTGAGCGCGGCGGTCTGCGCCTTGATCGTGATGCCGCGCTCGCGCTCGATGTCCATCGAGTCGAGCACCTGCGCTTCCATCTCGCGATCGCTCAATCCACCGCAGCGCTGGATGAGCCGGTCGGCCAGCGTCGACTTGCCGTGGTCGATGTGGGCAATGATGGAAAAATTTCGGATGTGATCCATTGAGCGATTCCACTGCGTCGCGGTTCGACGCTGCAGCGGTTGCACCGCTGCGTTGATGGCTCATCTCGTGCGCGTTGTCGCGTGACCTGCGCGCTCGAGATGATGGGTCGAAGACCCGGGCCGTGAACAAAAAAAAGGCACGTCGAAGAACTGACGCGCCTTCCAACAAAACGTATGGCAACTGCTTGTTGGGCCTTCATTGTAGCCAAAAGCACCCCGCCGGAAACCGCGCCATTGCTTGATTTCTTGTCGTTGCGGGTCACCAACAGCAAAATCTTTCCACAACTTATCCACAAAGACTTGTGGGTAGCTTGGGGATAGTTTCAGACGCCTCAACTCGTTGCCCGGATTGGCAATAAAGCCGATCCACGACCCCTGAATTGTAGCCAAAAGCGCGCTGAATTCGAGGCGATCCATCGAATGATGTGTGCGCCAACTGACTTTTCATTGATAAGGCAAGTTCAGTCATCGCAAAAGTTCTGTTCACAGATCCCGCATTGCGAAAGCACCATGGCAATCCCCGTGCCGGCAGTCGGATATCCGGCCCTCACTTGAGCACAGGGATGCGCAGGAACTGCGCCCAGTCGCCACGCAGCACGGTGACCGGCAACGATTTCGTCTTGTCGAGCCTGGACACCACGGCCTCGAACTGCTTCACGTCGGTCACGTCGGCCGTGCCGACCGCGACGATCACATCACCCGCGCGCAGGCCCGCTGCTTCCGCGCCTCCGGTGACGGCACTCACGCGCACGCCGTTTGCACCCCGCAGCGCCTGCCGCTCGGCATCGGTGAGATTGGCAACGCTCAATCCCCAGACTTTGGCGGCGCCGGCCGTGCGCGGCTCGATCGGGGCCTCCGGTCGCTCTGCCGCTGCCGCCACTTGCGGATTCAGCTCGGCGAGGCTCGTCTTGAAATCGAGCAGCTTGCCGCGACGATTGCATTGCAGCGTGATCGCCGTGCCGGGTTTCAGCGCGCCCAGCGTGCGCCGCAGGTCGACTGCGCCATCGACCAGCTTGCCGTTGACGCTGATCACGACATCGCCCGGCTGGATGCCCGCCTTGTCGGCCGGCGTGCCGCTGACCACCTGGCGCACGAATGCGCCCTTCGCCTTGCCCTTCGCGAGCCCGTATTCCTCGGCCAGTTCGCGCGGCACGTCGATCGGCTGGATGCCGAGGTAGCCGCGCACGACGCGCCCCGTGGCCTTCAACTGGTCGGCGACGCGCATCGCCTCGTCGATCGGGATCGCGAACGAGATGCCGACGAAGCTGCCGACCGGGCTGAGGATCTGCGAGTTGATGCCCACCGCCTCGCCGCGGGTGTTCAGCAGCGGCCCGCCGGAGTTGCCGGGGTTCACCGCGACGTCGGTCTGGATGAACGGCACGTCGGAGCCGGTCTCCCGCTGCTTCGCGCTGACGATGCCGGCCGTCACCGTGCTCTCCAGCCCGAACGGCGAGCCGATCGCGAGCACCCATTCGCCGACACGCAAGCGCCCCGCATCGCCGATCTTCAGCGACGGCAGGCCGGTGGCATCGATCTTCACCAGCGCGACGTCAGTGCGCTCGTCGGCACCGATGATCTTCGCCTTGAACTCGCGCTTGTCGGTCAGCGTGACGTAGACCTCGGTGGCGCCCTCGACGACGTGTGCATTGGTCATCACGTAGCCGTCGGCACTGAGGATGAAGCCGGAGCCTTCACCGCGCGGCACCTCTTCGCCCGGCTGCTGCGGCACGGCCGGCGCGCGGCGGCGGAACGGCCCGCGCGGCGCGTCCGAGGTGCGCTCGGTGGTCCGGATGTTGACGACGGCCGGGCTGACGCGTTCGACCAGGTCGGCGAAGTCGGGCAGCACCTGGACCGGCGCCAGGGGCTGCGCCTGGCCTGGCGCAGGGCTCTGCGGCGGGTTCTGGGCCGGGTTGGGGGCCTGGATCTGCGCACCCGCGGCCTGCACCAGCAACAACACGGCGCCCGCGCCCAGCGCAGCGGCGCAAGAGCGCACCGTGCTGCGCCGGCGCAGCACGTTCACCGGCGCGAGCCGGCCCCGATCGATCACAGCTTGCATGCTGAGCACTCCCTCGACGACACCCACACGGGCCGCCGCGTGCAGCCGCACGCCGCCGGCTACTTCTTGCGTTCCAGCCCCGACGCGAACGCCCGCAGCGTCGCGGTGGGCACGTCACCCATCACGGTCACCCACCAGTCGCCGTAGCGGCGCATCATCGTCTGCGTCGCGCCGATCACGGTCGACATCGGACGCTGGTGACGCTCGGCATTGAAGGGCTCGATGAAGACCGACACGAAGGTCAGGCCGTCGGAATAGACCGCCTGCAGCACCGGCTCGGTGGCGCCGCGGATGCGCAGCGCACCGTCGAAGGGCCGCTTGACGCAGCTGACCTGGGTGAAGCCGGGAATGTCGTGCTTCAGCGTCCAGCCTTCGGACTCGAGACTGGCCGGCGTGACGGGCGGCCGCACGATGCGGTAGCCGTCGAGCTTGCGCAGCGGTTGCGTGATCAGATCCGCTTGCGGCTTGACGTTGATGCTGACATCGGAGAACGCCGACGACTCGAGCACCTCGGCATGCTCGCCCAGCACCTCGGTGCGCAGCAGCAGCCCAGTGTTCTTCTCGGCCCACAGCCGGTAGCCGAAGCGATGCGCGTCCTTGGCGCGCAACTGCAGCACGTTAGCCTCATGGCCGGCCACGCGCTCGACGCCCACCGGCTTGAGCTCGTAGAAGTCGGTCACATGCTGCGCACCCGCCTGCAGTAGCGCCGGGAACGAACTCATCGAATCGCGCTGCTCGACCATCGCGACGCGGCTTTGCGGCCACACGGTGTGGACGACGTCGTTCTGCCGCAGCACGTTGCGCATCTGCCCTTCCAGCGAGTCGATGCGCTCGTACTGGTTGCGGCCGTCGCAGAAGTGCGCGATGCGTGAACTCGCCACCGTGCCGCCGGCGCTGACGACGACCGTGCCCTGGAAGTTGCGCTTGTTCGCCGCCTCGGTGATGCGGGTGAGCCAGACCTGAGTCTCGCGCGCCTCGACCAGCGGGTCGCCGCTGACCAGCGCACTCTGCGCCCGGCTGGCGGGTGCAAAGGCGACGAATGCACAACTCACCATCAACGCGGAAAGGCGCAGCAGCATGGGTCGGTGGATCCGGTCAGCGGGCGGGGGCTTCGGCTGCGGCGTTGCGCAGGAAGCCCGATGGCACCCCGGGGGCGGAGCTGCCACCGAACTTCTTGTGCACCGACAGGTACTCGTCGAGGCGTGCATCGCGGATCAGCTGGCCGTTCAGCCGCACCGGCTCGGCCTCCTGCGTGACGCTGACGGCGCGCAGCGGCGACGGAACGACTGCCACTGCAGTGGCGCCGCCGGTCTGCGCGACGTTCGCCGGCGCGCCACCGAACGGCAGCGAGCCCGGCACCGAGGTGGCCACCAGCGCACCGGCCACGACCACGAAACCGGCAGCCACCGCCACCGGCGTGCGCCAGGCGCGGCGCCCGCCGCCCGCGGCCACGATGGCCGCCGGGGCCAGCGGCAGCTCGACCGGCGCAGGCAACTCGGCCGGTGCCAGCACCACCGGCTCGTCGGCCAGCCGCGCACGCAGCCGGGCGAGGAAGGCGCAGTCGCGGTCAGCCGTCGAGGCGAGGTCTTCGGAGCGCATCACGTCGCCGATCAACGCGTACGCGTGCCAGCTGGCGCGGGTCTGCGAATCCTCTCGCCACTGCGCGCAGGCGCGCGCACCCGCTTCGGATCCGAGTTCCCCATCGACCAGGGCCGACAGGTTCTCCATCGACGCACTGCCTTCAGACGACTGTGACATGTCCAGCTCCAGCATTCATGTTCAGCAAGTGGCTCCACCGCGCATCACCAGCGGTCGCCTTCCCGGGTGTCCAGCAAAGGACGCAGTTTCAGCGCGATCGCCTCGCGCGCACGGAAAATGCGCGACCTGACGGTCCCGATCGGGCAATTCATCACTTCGGCGATCTCTTCGTAGCTCAGGCCCTCGATTTCGCGCAGCGTGATCGCCTGGCGAAGATCTTCAGACAGCGCATCGATCGAAGCGTTCACTGTCGCCGCAATTTCTTTCGAGGCCAGCAATGCTTCGGGCGTTTCGCCGTCGCTTAGTTCATTTTCGACGCGGGAAGTTTCGTCGTCATCATCCCGCGAGGCCCGTGCGGATTCCGTCACGACCGGATCGCGCTTCATCTCGACCAGCGCCTTCTTGGCAGCATTGACCGCGATCCGGTACAGCCAGGTGTAGAACGCGCTTTCGCCGCGGAACTGCGGGATTGCCCGGTAGGCCCGGATGAAGGTTTCCTGCGCGATGTCCTGCACCAGGTCGGTGTCACGCACCATGCGGCCGATCAGGCGCTCGATGCGGCGCTGGTACTTGACGACCAGCATCTCGAACGCCTTCACGTCGCCACGCTTGACGCGCTCGACCAGCGGGGCGTCGGCATCCGGCGCGGTCATGCTCATGGGCGGCGGCCCTCGCCCAAGGCCTCAGGCACAGCCAGGGGGCGCGCGGTGAACAGCGTGCTGCGCAGCGGGTGCCAGTCGCGCTCGAGCCCCGAGCGCTGGACCGGCAGCCAGTGCGAGGCCGCCCGGCCGGTTGCAGTCCGATCCGGCACGAAATGCAGCAGCAGCCAGCGGCCGCCGTCGATCGCCACCTGCAGCGAGCCGGCCGAGGGTTCTCCGGCGGCCCGCGTCAGATGCCATTGAGCGCCATCCCAGCGCAGCAGGAAGGCCGGGATTCGAGCGAGGGAATGCAGCGATGCGGTGGCGGCTACGCAGGCCAGCAGCAGAAAGCCCGCTGCCGCCGACATCAACGGCCGCTCGCTGGCCGACCACCATGCGCACGCACTGCCCCAGACCACCACCCCCGACACGGCGAGGCCGCCGCGCCAGGCGCCGAAGCGGGAGACGGTGAGCTGGAACTCGGCTGGCGCATGCATGCCGGGCGCGGATCGTGCCGGTCAGACGCGCTTGAGAACCAAGGTGCCGTTCGTGCCGCCGAAGCCGAAGTTGTTCTTCACCGCGTACTCCATCTTCAGGTCGCGCGCCGTGTTGGCGCAGTAGTCCAGGTCGCACTCGGGATCCTGGTTGAAGATGTTGATCGTCGGCGGCACCACCTGGTGGTGCAGCGCCAGCGTCGTGAACACCGTCTCGATGCCGCCGGCGCCGCCCAGCAGGTGGCCGGTCATCGACTTGGTCGAGCTGACGACCATCTTCTTCGCATGGTCGCCGTACGCCAGCTTGATCGCATTGCTCTCGTTCACGT